>JBHCFR010000055.1:0-12441 GCA_041801945.1 Moraxella sp.
CCCTCAAACTCAATCATCTCACCATACATGGCTTCTTCTAAACCATGAATTTTTACAATACCATCAGACACACTGACGATAACGCCTTCAGTTTTAGCAGTTGCGCTTACGTCAAGGTCTTGAATGCGTTGCTTGATCAGATTGCTGATTTCGGCTGGATTCAATTGTTGCATTGCCTTGTTTCCTATAATTTAGACAGTTGAGAGGGTTAAGCCGTCAACTGAGTCTTTAATTGTTTTAACTTGCCACGCACCGAGCCATCGGTAAACTTATCGCCCACTTTAATGGTTGCACCACCTAATAATGAACTGTCCACAGCTTCGTGTAAAATCACGATAGAACCTGTTGCAATTGCCAAAGATTCTTGTAGGGATTTGCGTTGGGCGTCAGTTAGTGGGTAGGCTGATGTTACGTAAGCGTCAACCTGTTTTAGCTCTTGTGATTTTAGTTTGCTGTAATGAGTGTGAATCTCAGGGAGTAAAGACAGCCTATCATTATCCGACAGCTGACTGACAAAATTGGTCAATGCTTTATTGACCGTTAAGCTTTTGCCTCCCACTGATACGCTTGTTTCTGCCGTATCCACATCCTTGGGCAAGGTGGATTGCAAAGCCTGAGAAGGTGGTGCGTTGTTGGGTTTTTGGCTAGTGTAGATATCCATCAAGACCAATGTTTTTTGGCTGGCAGGAATGGCTGGATTGTTGAGCAAATCAATAAATGCCTCATCACGCACAATATTTGATGCCATCAACAAAAAGTCTTCCCAGTCGTTAATCGCATTTTGCTCTTTAGCATAATCAAACGCAGCCTTTGCGTAAGGTCTTGCCAAGGTAGATAATTCAGCCATGATATCCTCTGATTACAGCTTGGTTGCCAGTTGTGCTAACATGCTGGCATGTTTTTGTTCATCAACTTTTTCTTCTAGAATTTTCTCGGCACCGAGCACCGCAAGAGTTGCCACTTGTGAACGCAGTTGTTCGCGAGTTTGGGCAATCTGTTGGTCAACCGTCTGTTGAGCCGCAACAATAATGCGTTCGCTCTCTAAACGAGCTGTCGCCTTAGCGTCTTCAATCATCTGATTGGCGGTTTTGTTAGCACGTTCAATAATAGAAGCTGCTTCGGCCTTAGCGTTTGCAAAT
This sequence comes from Moraxella sp., assembly GCA_041801945.1. Taxonomy (GTDB): domain Bacteria; phylum Pseudomonadota; class Gammaproteobacteria; order Pseudomonadales; family Moraxellaceae; genus Moraxella. Next base: position 1,140 of record JBHCFR010000055.1, read on the forward strand.
TCTGCTTGAACTTGTGTCTCAGCAGAGGCAAGATCCGCTTTCGCTTTCTCGGCGGCGTTTAAGCCCTCTTCAATTTTGCGTTGACGCTCGTTAATCGCACCGATGAGTGGCGACCATACGAATTTCATGCAGAACCACACGAAAACCGCAAACGCAATCATCTGACCGATAATAGTGAAATTAATATTCATCCAATCACCTCGTTATTAGTGAAAACTAGGTCATCACTTCTGTCGGCGACCATGTCAAACCGACTAGAAATGAGCATTTAACCAGATTTCATTAAGCGAATGGATTGGCGAATAACAATAGCATGGCAATACCAACACCAATCATCGGCACAGCATCCAAAAGACCTGCCACGATGAACATTTTGGTTTGAAGTTGTGAGCCAAGCTCAGGCTGACGAGCGGTACTTTCTAGAAATTTGCCGCCTAGGATAGCAAAACCAATACCAGTTGCCAAAGCACCTGCACCAATGAGAAGAGCCACAGCAAGAAGCGTGTACTGAGCGATTACTGGATCCATGATGTCTCCTTAATGACCTATTTTGAAGGGTTAGAGTTTAAGAGTGTCAAATTAATGTTCTGATGTTTGTGAAATGAGCGAAAGATAAACAATCGTCAACATCATAAACACGAACGCCTGTAAAGTGATAACTAGGATATGGAAGATTGCCCATGGCACAGACAATAGCCATTGTGCCCAAAACGGCATCAAAGCAATCAAGATAAAGATAAGTTCACCAGCATACATGTTACCAAATAGTCGCAAACCTAACGAAATGGGCTTAGCAATTAAGGTAACAATTTCCAAAATTAGATTGATTGGGATTAAAATCGCCTGTAAAACTGGGTTTTTGGCACTAAATGGGTGCAGGGTAAATTCAGCAATAAAACCGCCCACCCCTTTATATTTTAGACCAAATCCAATGATGAGCAGGAGCACACAAAATGCCATACCAAGTGTGATGTTAGGATCAGTGGTCGGAACGATTTTAAAATAAACATGGCTTGGATCATGCCCCATGAGACTACCAATCCATTGTGCGGTTGCAGGGATGAAATCAATTGGCACCAAGTCCATCAAGTTCATCAAGAAAATCCACACAAACAATGTCAAGGATAAAGGTGCGATCAGCTTTGAAGTGCCGTTATAAGACTCGCGGACACTATTATCCACAAAATCTACAATCATCTCAATAAAGGCTTGTAGCTTCGTTGGTACGCCTGAGGTTGCTTTACGCCCCACTGACCAAAACAACCAACAAAAGAAAATACCCAAACCAACCGACCAAAGCATGGAATCCAAATGAATGGCTTTAAAGCCCATCTCTGCGGCTTCTTGGGCAGTGTGTGCCACTTTCCAACCATGTTCTGGATGATAGCCATACGTCCAGTTGGTTAAATGGTGAGCAATATATTCTGAAGAATCCGCTGCCATAATAAGCTCTTATCTTTAACTTGGTTAATCAGAACGTGCTGAACATTCACCACGCAATCTATAAAAGTGCTGACCTGAACAACTTCAACACGCCAAAGATGACATGATAAAACTCATCGGTAACACCTAATGGGTGCATGCAACAATTTTTATCATTATATGTTTTAGTGCATTATTTTCAATCATTTTGACGAAATCATTGAAAATAACCTACTTGTAAACTTATGAAATTCTGATGGGTTAGTTTATCAGAAATCCAAATTATAATACCTTATTTTGATGGTTCTTGTAAAGAGTAAATTGAGTTTTCTTACAGGATTTTTTCAATTTTCAAGCAAAAAATCGTCATTTTATGTAAAAAATTAAATTAATTCATAAGATTTAATTAATAATTTAAATTTTGAACATGACCACAGTATTGACGACTTGTAGTAGAAAATAAGCCAAAATCACCAAAAAGGCTTGTATAGGTTTGGCAAATATAAAAATTAAGGCAAAGCCAATTAGGGTAATCACCCATTTAAAGATTTGCCCCAAATACATATTTAGCATGATGAGCTGCCTTGCTCCTGCACCTGTTGTACGGTATGCCATGAAGGTGAATACACACTGAGCAAGATAGCCAAGCAGTCCGCCCAAGCTCATGCTTTTGGTGGCGTAATCAATCCCAAAGACTTCAAGCAAAAATCCCACACCCATCAGCCCAAGCACCGCCCAAATCTGCTGATACTGCAAGCGGTAAATGCGGGCTTGCTGATGACGCTTAGCAGGCTTGCTCATGAGACTCTCAACATCAAACTATGTAAGGCTCTGTATTATAAAAATTTTTTGGAGAAGTTACAAGATTTTATCCATAAATTTTCATCAGTAAAATGTGATATGACGATAATTTTAAATGATAAATCACGCCAGAAATCCTGCCAAGACGACAGCTTTATATGAGCTCATCATACCTTTTTCTGAGTGCCATCAATACAGGCATAAATCTCCTGCACCGTGGCTTGCCATGTCTGGATAAAGTCTGTACCGTCTGACATGTCTTCTTGTTTGGTGAGTGCCGTGACCTTGCCTAATTTGTTTTTGATGCCGTCTGAGACGCTGCTTTGTGATAATAAGCACATGTGTAGAGCGGGGCGTTCGCTGTTAAGTACACGAAACTGGCTTGCCTTGGGCGATAAATGATGGTCAAGCGTCAATGCACCTGCAAAGGATAAATTCGCTGCCGATTCTAGGTATTGAAATGAATCATGATACGCCCAGTAAGGTCTTTGATGGTCACGTCTAAGATCTGCCACCGCTTTATCCATCGCCTGATGAAAGGCTTGCACGTTTTTGGCGTACAATGCTTTATGCTCAGGATTGGCGTGCGAATGTACCACCCCCAAGGCACGCACCATGGCTTTGGCATTCTCTGGATCTAGCCAGATATGCGGATCAAGGGTGTCCGTTCTGGGTGTGCCGTCCAGCTCCCTCATGGGCAGGCGATGAAAGGCTTTCATCTTAAATAAAGAAATGGCATTGGGTGCTTTATCTAGCGTTTTGACCAGATTTTGTTCAAGTTCACCCCCAAACCACACCACATAATCACTATCGCCAACCAACTTCACCTTACTGGGGGACAAACTGCCGTGATGTCCGACATCGCCTGCTGACAACAATACCTCAGCAGGGGTCACCCCTTGGGTGACCGCATGGGACAGCAATGCCAGTGGGTAGTTACTGACCGTCACTGTGCCTGCATGGGCTAAGAAGGTAAATAAAAAAGAGATGACCAGCACGATTATCATGCTCGGTTTAATACAAATCGCAAACTTCATGATGCACCCTAAGAGATGTGAGCCAATTAATCTTAATCAACAAAACGTTATTCTAAAAAGCATCCATAGTGACGCCAAACCTCAGAACAAAAATCTGATGCTCTAAAATGCAAAATTATATCATAACCTTTTTAGTTTTTGTTATAATATATCTAAACACTTGGGCATTGGCTCATAACTTTAATGCCAACTCCTAGACATTAGCTAGATGTCAGCTGCTAAAATGACGCACGGTTTTACTTCGCCTTTACCAAAGTAGAGGTAAGGTTTGATTTTTGTCATTGGTAAATTCTTGTGCAAACTGACCAGTAAGCTCATTGACAAACTTATCTTGTTAGTGATAAGTCAAGCCAACACCTCGTGCTTATAAGGACAAAATGAAGCCTGTATGTCCTCATCATAGCGGCATTTTATGATAAAATGGTGATTTAAATTCACTTAAAACAGCCACACCCATCTCAAAGCGATGAACCATCGCTCGCAATCAACAGAGATCATCATGACCCATGACCACGCCTGTCATTGTGACCATCATCATAATGTCCACCAACATGAAGACATCACACAACGCATACTAGATGCCAAGACCCACTGTGAATCTCGTGGCGTGCGTTTTACGCCCTTGCGTGAAGAGGTGTATGCTTTGATTTTGGCAGCGGGCAGACCGCTTGGGGCATACGATTTAATCAGTGCCTTGCAAAACAGTCGTCACTCATCGGGTGCAAAGAGCAAAAACATCGCCCCTCCAACGGTTTATCGCTCATTGGAGTTTTTGCTAGATGAGGGGCTCATTCATCAGCTAAGCTCCATCAATGCTTATGTGCCATGCTGTCATCCTCGCTCACAACATGCCGCCGCCTTTTTGATTTGCCAAAAGTGCCAAAGCGTAGAAGAATGCTCAAACTTACCCGTGGATGCCATTGTCAGCTTTGCTCAAAATGAGGCGAATTTTCAGATTGAACGTACCGTCATTGAGTTAAAAGGTGTGTGTCGTGCTTGCCACTAATTTACACGCCAAAGCCCTACTTCATCTAGATCATGTCAGCTTTCATGTTGGTCATCATAAGATTTTGACAGATGTGTCATTTAGCTTATCCGAAGGTGAGATGGTCAGCCTCATCGGTCCAAATGGTGCAGGTAAAAGCACACTGGTTAAGCTCATGTTAGGGCTTATCAAGCCCACCTTGGGGCACATTCATCGTCACACCGACAGGATAAGCTATGTGCCACAAAAATTTGGTATACCAAGCATTTTGCCGCTGCGGGTAACAGACTTGCTTGCCCAAGCCCACACAAAACGACTGTCACAAGACGAACGTCATTTTGTGCTGGACAAACTGTCCATTGCTCCCCTGCTGTATCGTCAAATACATCATTTGTCTGGCGGAGAGACTCAGCGTGTCCTGATGGCAAGAGCACTGCTGGACAAACCTGAGCTACTCATCCTAGACGAACCCATGCAGGGACTAGACCCTGAGAGCGAAGAGCTGCTTTATGATTTCATTGATGGCATGCCTAAGTTTTTGGCGTGTGCCATGTTGGTGGTGTCGCATGATTTACACTGGGTCATGAAAGGCACACGCAGGGTGGTTTGTCTAAATAAGCACATCTGCTGTCAGGGCGTACCCTCTGATATCGCCCATTTGCCTGAGTTTATGGCGTTATTTGGGCAATACCACATCGCTCACCAAACCCCTTATATTCATCACCACGACCATTGTCAGCACGCACATTAATCATTATGAACGATTGGCTACCCATTATCGCCCCTGCTTGGATTGCAGGTTCACTGCTCGCCCTACTCTCTGCCCCTCTGGGCTGTCTGGTGGTGTGGCGACGCATGGCATTTTTCGCTGACACGTTGGCTCACGGTGCTTTGCTTGGTGTGGCGGTTGCCACATGGCTCTCTGTGCCTGCCGATCTTGGTGTCGGTGTCGTCAGCGTGTTGGTGGTGGCAACGCTCATGCTGCTGCAAGATGAACGCCTACCAAGCGATGCAACGCTATCGGTGCTCGCTGTCTCTCTACTCTGCTTGGGGCTTTTGACCTTAACTCAGCTCACCCAACAACAAGCCAATGTACTAGGATTCTTATTTGGCAGCTTACTTGACATAGATTGGGCGGATTTACCACGTCTTGGGGTGATGATTGGGATGGGACTTGCTTTTTTGGCGTGGATTTGGCAAAAGCAAGTCAAACTTGCCACCTCCGAGGCTTTGGCATCCATCGCTGGCATCAACCCAAGAACCCAGCAGCTTTTTTTTATGGGGTTATTGGCGGGGTTTTGTGCGGTGGCGTTGCAGGCGGTGGGCAGCTTGCTCATCACGGGGCTTTTGGTGCTACCTGCACTCATCGCTCGCCTGCTGGCTCACTCGCCCTTATACATGGTTGCCTTTGCCCTCATCATCGCCCAGCTTGCTGTCACCGCAGGGGTGTGGGGCAGTGTTTTGCTGGACATTCAAACAGGGCTTGCCATCGTCATGACTTTGGCGGTGATTTTCTTTATGGTGTTTGGGGTGCAAAAAGTATTGGGGAGGACCAAGTAAGGTTATGCCAGCCCAAATTTCATCCTGCCAACTCACGCCTTTTTGATATGATGTCTTTGGGCATAGTATTTATGCTGGCTTACGCCTGCTTAGTTTGGGTCAATTTTTAAAAATTCTCTGTTATTTTAAAGCCCTCTATGAATTACCCCACTCACCTATCCGTCCCACCGTCACAAGAGAGTTTTGTCATCGCTCAGCTTAGTGATTTACATCTGTCCTATCATCACCCTGAGCATTTAGATAAATTTTTGTGGGTGCTTGAACTTGCCCTTCGTCATGAGCCAAGCCTACTTTTACTTACAGGGGATTTGGTGAACGATGGCACAACGCCTTTGTATGACTGGCTGTTTGCTCAGTTACTAGACACTCGCATTCCATTTCTGTGCTTGGCGGGCAATCATGATTTAACACAAGAAATCGGACATGACCTTCCCTTTCATCATCGCCAATTTTTGCCCGCCCAAAGAGATACCAGATTGATTGACACGCACCGTCTGGTGATACAGCTGCCTAACATCAGCTGGCAGCTCTTGGCGGTTAATTCTGCTGTTCATGGACAGATTCACGGCATGCTTGATGTGCGTGCATTGGATTTCTTGGCAAATCATCTGCAAAGCGACATGCCCACCCTCATCGCCATGCATCATCACCCCAGTCCCATCGGTTCGGCATGGATAGACGCATACAGACTCATGAATGCTGATGCATTTTGGCAGACCCTCCAAGCCCACCCCACCCATCATCGCCCTCATGTCCTTTCTGGGCATGTTCATCAGGCAGCCATCCTAGTCCAAGAGCACGGCACCCTCTATACCTGCCCTGCCACCTCTCGGCAGTTCATCGCCCATCAAGACACTTTTGGTATAGATCAAGTGGCAGATGGGTTTCGCCTGTTGCAATTATATAACAATGCCACGCTGGACACATGGGTCAAAAGACTGGATAATAACAAGTTTTAACCGTCGCCACCTTTAAGATTCTAACGTAAAGTCGGGATTTGGGTAAACCGTCAAACCCCTTAATCACGCCCTGATGACCAAGTTATCCTCATCAGTATGGCTTGGCGTATTGGCATTTGGTTTTTGTCATTAAAATGAGCCAAATCGCAGGATTTTTAAGATAAAGTTGATGGCTAAGATGAACATACATTGATGATTTGAAGCCTAGCATTCGTCATTTTAAGATAAGTGTATGAGACCAAGCTTTTTAGAATCAAAGCCTAGGCTTTATAGGTATGACGTGCTAAATCATCGGTACATCTCAAACATAAGGTTTCATTTTTTTAATCATGATACTTGAAAAATATCAAGACATTCCCATTTAGGAGGCAATTTTTTGAGTGTTAAATTTTTCATGCTTGGTCAGATTGACCGTTTTTAAAGGATAAACGCATGGCAAACGCCACTTTTACGCCCTACACCCCTGCTAAAAATGAAGAGTACATGTCTGATCAGCAGTTGGCACACTTTCGCACCATCTTAATCAACTGGAAAAATGAACTGCTCGCCGAAGCCGAACGCACCAAAGACTACATCAATGAAGAGACGGTCGCCATGGCAGACATTAATGACCGTGCCACCCAAGAAGAGGAGTTTGCTCTGGCTCTGCGTACCCGAGATCGTGAACGCAAACTCGTGCGTAAAATTGAGAAGTCGCTGGCTGAGATTGACACAGGCGACTATGGTTTCTGTGAAACCTGCGGCACTGAGATTGGATTAAAACGCCTAGAAGCTCGCCCCACCGCCACACAGTGCATTGACTGCAAGACCATGTCCGAGATGAAAGAAAAGCAGAACCACGGACACTAAGTCATGACTCGTGTGCCAACCAATCGCTTTGCCCCGTCTCCGACAGGGGCTTTGCATTTGGGCTCACTATGCACAGCTCTGGCAAGCTACTGTCACATCAAATCTTTGGGTGGTCGTTGGCTCATTCGTATTGAGGATGTGGATTTTGAGCGTTGTAAACCTGCCTATGCCGATGCCATTTTGCGTGATTTGGACAATTTAGGACTGCATTCTGATGGCGAGATTCTTTTCCAATCCACTCGTACGGCGATTTATGAAGAGTATCTGCATCGCTTATCCAAATTAACTTATTGCTGTGCCTGCTCTCGTAAGGAGCTGTCCACCACTTCTCTTCCTGCCAAGAGCTTGTATCATTTTAATATCAAAGACTTGTATCTTGCCCCCATCTATCCACGCTTGTGTCTGCACCAATCATTAACGGACAATAAAATTCGCCTGTGTCTGCCTGATGTGCTGACAGCGTTTTTTGATGGTGTGCAGGGTGTTATTTGGGACAATCCCGCCAAGAGTCTGGGCGATGTGGTCGTAAAGCGGCAAAATGGCATGATAAACTACATCTTAGCTTGCGTGATTGATGATGGTCTGCAAAACATCACGCACGTCATGAGGGGTCTTGACATCATGCCCATGACCGTCTCTCAGCTCTTCATCGCCAAAGCGTGTGGACTGCCGACACCTGATTATTTTTATCACCTACCTCTACTGGTCAATGCCGATGGACAAAAACTCTCCAAGCAAAATCTGGCTGCCCCACTAGATACAAGCTCCCCCGATAAGGTAAGTCGCCTGCTGTTTCACGCACTAACCCTGCTTCGTCAAAATCCCCCCAAAGAGTTACAAAAACAATCGCCCAACGTGATACTCACATGGGCGATAGAACATTGGTGCCACACTGCTCTTAGCGGGGCAACGCTTGGCTAGCAAACACTTGATGTTATTTGCTCGGCATCGTCAGATTAGCCATTTACCCTTTGGTGCTTTTATCGCCCTTTTTGCCAGATACGGCGCCATCCAATGTCGTCAAAGCGTAAAGACGTGTCGCAATCAAGGACGTCTTAGTATTCTCTGTTTTTATTGTCCAAATAAATTTTTTCGCTTTCTTTGTCCGCCTTTAAAATCATCGCTACCATAATGAGCACCATCAGCATGGATGAGCCACCAAAACTATAAAACGGCAGGGTAAGTCCTTTGGTTGGCATGATGCCCATGTTCATGCCTGCATTGATGAGGACTTGACCAAAAATCACCACACCAAACCCAAACACCATGTAGCTTAGGCGTAATTGGCGGCGTTTTAGGGCGTTGTGGCTGATTTTCATAATCATCGCCACAATCAACACTTCAAGCAGCAGCACAAACGCCACACCCAAGAACCCAAGCTCCTCTCCTGTAATCGCCAAAATAAAGTCAGTATGAGCCTCAGGTAAGTGTGAGAGCTTTTGGACGCTGTTGCCATAACCCACGCCATCAAACTCGCCACGCCCAAAGGCAATCAAACTTCTGGCAAGCTGATAGTCACTGTCTTGAATGTCATCAAATGGATCCCAAAAGGACATCAGCCGCTCCCTGCGGTACTCTGACGCCCAAAGCCCAAAGCCCAAAATGGGAATAAAAACCGCAATCACCAATGCCAAATAATGCTGTAATGGCACGCCACTGACAAATAAGATGATGCTGGCGGTTGCGATAATCACCGCCACCGACCCATAGTCAGGCTGCCATAAGATGAGTGCAATGATGGGCAGATACCATGCTGTCAGTCGGCATGAGGCCAATAAAGTCTCTCTAACTTCCGCCGAACGCCTGACCACATAGTCAGCGACAATGAGCACCATCAATAATTTGACAAACTCTGCTGTCTGAAAATTAAACAAACCAAAATCCAGCCATCGCTGTGAGCCATTAATGACTGTTCCCACCATCAAAGTAGCTGCCAACAAAATGATTGCCAACACCCACGCAAACACCAATAAACCAAAGTGAAAATACCACTTTAAGGGCAACTGATAAGCCACCCAACCGACCACCATGCCAATACCAATGTATATCGCCTGCGAATAAAAAAAAGTCATCGGTGGTAAGCCTTTGGTCGTCGCAAATGGCACTGAGGCAGATGCCATCATCAAAAGACTCATGGATAATAACAAGAACAAACTTATCATGAGTACTGTCCGAGCAGACGGCAAGTACGGTGATGCACTGATGGTATTAGGGATTTTGATGAAACTCATGGCACGATAAAGCTTGGGAAAATTCGGGGGATTATTATAAACCAAAATCATGCTAAACGCTTGATAATTTGGCATTATTTTCTAGGATTTTGGTGGGTTTAGGGGGTGTTCGCCCACCAAACGACCGATGCTTACCGAGTTTGTGGACGGCGACTTCTTTTTATTCTGCTCTTATTCTGCTCTCTTGTCAGTCAATCCTTGAACCAATGCCACAAATCGCTCACCACGCTCGTTATAGCTTTTAAACTGGTCAAGACTGGCACAAGCAGGGGACAGCAAGACCACTTTGGCACCGCTTTGTTTGGCTAATGCGACCGCGTTATCCAAGGTGTCTGCTTGCACGAGCCTGCCTGCCAAATCAGCATGCTTCATCAGTGCCTTTTGAATCAAATGAGCATCTTGCCCGATGAGATAAATGCTGTCGGCAAATTTATCGGCAAAGGGGATGAGCTCATCAAAGTCCTGCCCCTTACCTTGACCACCCAAGATAAGTGCCAGCGAGTGCTCGCCATACACCGCCCCCAAGCCCATGATGGCGGATAATGTCGCACCGATATTGGTGCCCTTAGAATCATTAAAATAAACCTGACCACCGACATCTGCCACAAACTCGCAGCGATGAGGCAATCCTTTAAAGCCTCTTAATGTATCAAGCATGGCATTCATGTCCAATCCTACCGCATGACCCAACGCTAAGGCGGACAGAGCATTTAACAGATTATGTTTGCCTTTAATCAAAATCTCATCTGAGGACAGAAGTTTTCTACCCTCATGATAAAGCCAAATCACGTCACAATCGCCCTTATTGCTCGCTTCACTTTTTAGGTAAAAATTCGCCGAGCCTCCCCCATCCATCTCTGCTTTGGTCGTGATTATCTTGGTGTCTTTGGGCAGATGAGCCATACAAGCCTGTGCCAACTTCTCATCATCAAGCCACACCACTGCCTGTTTTGCCCCATCAAAGATGCGTAATTTTTGGCTCAGATAGCCTGTCATGTCACCATGGCGATCCAGATGATCGGCGGATAAGTTTAGGATGGTTGCCACATCTGCCCCCAAATCACTCATCATTTCAAGCTGAAAACTAGACAGTTCAAGCACGACCATGTCCATGCCCTCTATCTGTAACAGATCAAGTGCTGGTGTGCCGATATTGCCACCTACGCCCACGGTTTTACCTGCTTGTTCTGCCATCAGCCCCACCAAGGTGGTGACCGTGGATTTGGCGTTTGAGCCTGTAATGGCAATGATGGGTGTATGCCCACCTAGCACGCCATCTCTGTCTTTCATGGCTTCTATAAATACCTGCACATCACTCATCACCCTGACGCCTGCCTTGACCGCACCAGCAATCTGAGGCGTGGTTGGGTCAATACCCGGACTGATGACAATCTTATCTGAATCTAACAACACCTGATCATCAATGCCCCCAAAATAAGTTGCCACGCCCTGAGGCAG
>JBHCFR010000056.1:0-18547 GCA_041801945.1 Moraxella sp.
ATGGGCAATTTGCACGCAGGGCATTTATCACTGGTAGAGATGGCGGCTTGCCACACCGATGTGGTGGTGGTCAGTATTTTTGTCAATCCCACACAATTTGGGGTAGGCGAAGATTTTGACAATTATCCACGCACCCTAGATGACGACCTTGCCAAATTGGCAACGACAAACTGCCATTATGTTTTTGCCCCTAGCATAGAAGAGATGTACCCTAGCTATCCGCCCAATGTGCAGGTGTTGAGCGGTGAGATGACTAAGATACTCTGTGGCAAAACTCGCCCGACGCATTTTGATGGGGTGGGGCTGGTTGTTGGCAAATTATTTAACATCGTGCGTCCTGATGTAGCGGTGTTTGGCAAAAAAGACTATCAGCAGCTTGCCATCATCAGACAGCTCAATGATGAGTTAAATTTTGGCATTGACATTATGGGTGGTGAGATTGTGCGTGCCGATGATGGCTTGGCATTGTCGTCCAGAAATGGCTATTTGGACGAGACAGCACGAAGTATCGCCCCCAATTTATACAGATTAATTCATGAATTTGCCAATGAATTAAAAAGTGATTTTAATATTCATAATTTGCCCCATCAAATTGATGATTATACCCAGAGAATTAACGCATTGGGTTTTAAAGTGGATTACCTACACGTGCTCAATAAAGAGCTGCATCCACCCCAACATGACGACAAGGCATTGGTTATTCTGGTGGCGGCATATCTGGGCAAAACTCGTTTGTTAGATAATATAGAAATCAAGCTTACCAGCTAAGCACATCACTTGCTGATGAAAATAGGGGGAATCAACATGTCAGATGTTCAAATCATCATTGTCTCGGGTCGTTCAGGCTCGGGCAAAACCTCAGTGCTTAATATTTTAGAGGATTTTGGCTATTATGTGATTGATAATTTGCCCTTATCACTCATCAATGATGCGGTCGCCGAATTAATCGGTAATGGCACCACCAAAGTGGCATTAGGCATTGATGTGCGTAACCCAAAGGCCGACCTATCAACCTTTACCGATGTTTATACGCATTTGGCTCATAAATACGCCAGTGCTGTCAAAGTATTATATGTCACTGCCCAAGAAGGGGTGCTGGTGGCCCGCTTTGGGGCGACCAGACGCGTGCACCCACTCATGCCCACCGCCAACAACCTGCCCAATGCCCTAGCCAAAGAAATTGAATTATTAAAACCCATTGCCAGACACGCCGACATCAAAATTGACACCAGCACCTTAAATATCCATGAACTCAAAGAAAAAATTCGCCATCATCTGGGCGTGGATAACAAAGTGGTGATTAATGTATTGTCTTTTGGATTTAAACACGGTGCGCCGATTGATGCTGATTTTGTCTTTGATGTACGCATATTGCCGAACCCTCATTGGCAAGAAAACCTAAGATCGCAAACAGGGCGTGATGATGAGGTCAAAGACTTTTTTGCCAGCTATCCAGAAGTGGATGACATGGCAGGGGATATTGGTCAATTTTTACTCAAATGGCTGCCCCAATTTTTAAACAACAATCGCTACTTGGTAACAGTGGCAATCGGCTGCACAGGTGGCAAACATCGCTCGGTGTACATCAGCGAAAAAGTCGGTCAGATTCTGTCAGAGCAGCTGCCAGAGGGCATGCCTGTGGTGGTCAAACATCGCGAGAAACGTTACTGGTAAATACCTAGCATGACCATGGCGTCATTGCAAAAACATGATTTTAAGATAGGAAAGTTATGAATCTAGATTGGTCAAAACAAGACATGCGAGTGTCTCGCACGGAGATAAAAAAGGCTCGTGAGAGGCTACAAGATTTGTCTTATCCTCTTGCCAAACTCTCCAAAAAAACAGCTGTCTTGCCTGCCTGTCAGCGATTATTTCTTAGATGAATTGGGGCATCTAATTCAAATAGACAGTCCTGCTGCCAAAAACCGCCAAATCAAGAGGATAGGCAAACTCATCATCGAGGAAGACCGCCATACGCTCACCCAAGCATTATTTGAGCTTATCTTCACCGCTGAGCAACGCACGAAGATTGAGACGTGGACTCATCGTCTGACCTTACACGATGAGTCCACCATAAAGCTGTTTGTCAAACAGTTTAAAAGAGCCGAGTACAACAGCATTTATCAGCTGCTGCTATGGATAGAATACGCCAAGCATTTACAAGATGATGAGCTTTTAGGCGAAAGCCAAGCGGATTTTGAAAGCTACATCAAAGAAGTGGCGATATTATCCGTGTGAGGGGTTGGTGCATGATTTGGCTGACCCAATGACCAGCTCGCCATGTCCATGTCTATTGTATCGTTCATTGTATTTAACCCTCATCAAAATCCGCACCATGTGGTGCGGACTTAGATAGGATTGTGGTTAGAATTGTGGTGATTATTTTTTCTCTTCACGGACTTTATTGATGAGATAATCCACGACCTGTGTGACTTTGGCATCTTCACCTGTCACGACATATTTGCCATGCACGACCACAGCAGGCACACCTGTTAGTTGATAGTTTTTGGCGCCTGTTTTGGAGCGTTCCACTTTGGTGGTGACGGCAAAAGAGTCAAAGGTGGTATTGAATTTGGCTTTATCCACACCCTGACTGGCATACCAGTTGGCTAGGGTTTCTTTGGATTTATCCACACGTTTGCCCTCTTTATGGATGGTGTCAAACAGTGCCTGATGGGTCTTCTCCTCGTAGCCCATCAGCTGCGCTGCATAGAAGCCACGTGCAGGCACTTCCCAAACAGGGTTCATGGCAGCAGGCGTGCGGAAGAATGCCACGTCTTTGGCACGGGTTTTTGCCCATTTTTGCATGTGAGGTTCTAGGGTGTAACAGTGTGGACAGCCATACCAAAAGAACTCACGCACCACGATGACATCGCCAGCGATTTTCTCGGGGTTGGGCAGGACTTTGTAGTCTTTGCCTTCTACAAAATTGGCGTGAGCCATGCTTGATAAGCCCACAGCAAAGGTTAAGGCGGTCAGTTTTAGGGCGTTTTTCATAAAAAATCCTACTATTGTTGTCGGTTTGGGGAAATCAGATGAGTGATGACAATAAAATATTGCATAGTTTAACTTATTTTTATCAAAAGCGGGTAATAGAATTCTTAATCAAACGTTGTATTGTGTAAATTTTTCTCAAATTTGTCTAAAAATTCGTCATATTTTTCAGAGGAACCGTCGCATATGTCGGCAAAACCTAGCGAATGAGTAGTAAAAAATGCACTAAAATGATAAGATAGTTCAAGATCATCTTTTGGAATCACCTCTCATGTCATCACATAACAGTCATCCAACCCACGAAGTTCATACTGACCACAATACTGACCATAATACTAATAAGCCGAACGCTGACTTTGATGAAATCGCTAAGTTCACCCGTCTGGCTGATGAATGGTGGGATGAGCATGGGGCATTCAAAACGCTGCACGACATCAATCCTCTGCGTCTAAACTGGATAGAAGATCAGACCTGTGCTTTTTTTGGCTCAAAACTAAATGGCAAAACAGTCTTGGACGTGGGCTGCGGCGGCGGCATTTTATCGCACTCTATGGCGGTGCGTGGGGCAAGCGTGTTGGCGGTGGATTTGGGCGAGGAGAATCTACACGCCGGACGGCTTCATGCCAAACGAACTGACATGGCGGACAGACTCACCTTTGAATGTATCCCTGTGGAAAGCCTTGCTGCACGCGAAGCAGGCAAATATGATGTGGTTACCTGTATGGAAATGCTAGAACACGTCCCTGACCCACAGTCCATCGTCAATGCCTGTTTTGAGCTGTTAAAACCCAATGGCGTGTGCGTGATGAGTACCATCAACCGTAACCCCAAGGCGTATTTGTTTGCCATTGTCGGGGCAGAATATGTGCTGGGTATGTTAGACAAAGGCACGCACGATTATCACAAGTTCATTACCCCTGCTGAGCTTGACACGATGACGATGAATGCAGGGTTTAAACGCCAAGACATCACAGGACTGCACTATAACCCCATCACCAAGCGTTATTGGCTGTCCAATAAAAATGTGGATGTCAATTATATGATGGCGTTTAAAAAGATGGCGGAGTAACGCATGACTAAAAAAGCCGTACTTTTTGATTTAGATGGTACACTCATTGATACCGCCCCTGATTTTATTCGTATTATTCGGACGATGTGCCAAAAACATAAGCGTATTTGCCCAACAGACAGCGACATCAGAAGCCAAGTCTCAGCAGGGGCAAGGGCGATGGTGCGTTTGATGTTTGGTGAAAAGGTCAGCCAAACGCTTGATGATGACCCTGTGTTACTTAGCTATCGTCAAGAGTTTTTGGACACCTATGAAGTGGATATTTGTGTGGACAGTCGGCTGTTTGATGGGCTAGACGAGCTGTTAAAGTTCCTTGAAAATCAAGGGGTGGCGTGGGGTATTGTTACCAATAAACCCCGTTATCTAGCCATGGCACTGCTGGACAAACTTGCCCTAACCGACCGTTGTGGAGTGCTCGTTTGCCCTGATGATGTAACCAATACCAAGCCTGACCCCGAAGGTTTATTGATGGCGTGTCAGACGCTTGATGTGCAGCCCAAAAACGCCATCTATATCGGCGACCATATCCGAGACATACAAGCAGGCAAGCGAGCAGGCATGACAACCGTCATTGCAGGCTTTGGCTATATTCCGCCAGAAGATAAGGATTTGACCGTGTGGGGGGCGGATAAGGTGGTGGCGACACCACAGGAATTATCAGATTATGTTTTGGCTTGGCTTGTTCAATAAACCCAATAAAGGAGCGCGTATGGCAACTTTGATTGTGAAAAATTTTGATGATGATGTGTTTGCACAAATCAAAACATTGGCACACCTAAATGGCATGGAGTTTGATGAATTTATCAAACTTAGCATGAGTAATTTGGTCAAAACTGCCCCATCAAAACGCCAAACACCACCCGACCAAGCCCAAGCCTTTTTGACATGGCGGCAAGAATACGAAGACTTATTAAAAGAAGAAAATACCGCTTATCCTAATTATTGGCAAGACATACAAGCCCTTGATGATGTTGGTCGGGATTTTTCGTGGGATAGGTCATGAAGTATCTTGTTGATAGTAATACTTTTTCTGAACTTGTACAGCCCCTTGCCAATCAAAAGGTCATTGATAATTATCTTGCCCATCACTCTTGTATTTATCTTGCAGTAACCGTATGGCAAGAGATGTGTTTTGGTTATCATAGAATGCCAAATGGCAAACGAAAAGCTAAAATTCATGATTTTTTGTATGAGCAAGTGCTTGCTTTGCCCATGCTGATGTATGATAAAACGTGTGCTGACATTCATGCCAAAATACGTGCCGATTGTGAGAAAAAAGGTAAAACCCTATCTTATTCTGACAGTCAGATTGCATCAATCGCACTTGCTCATGATTTAACCGTGGTGACACGTAATATCCGTGATTTTCAAGCCATTGACGGTTTAATACTGGTCAATTGGTTTGAACCATAAACGAAACAGAGACCCCTATGCCAACCCACGACCAAATCCGTAATTTTACCCCCACACCCAACTGCCTAGCTGACAAAATAATCCTAGTCACAGGGGCAGGCGATGGCATTGGCAAAACCGCCGCCCTAACTTATGCCAAATATGGGGCGACTGTACTACTGCTTGGCAAAACCCAAAGCAAACTTGAAGCGGTGTACGATGAAATAGAAAGCCTAGGACTGGCTACCCCTGCCATTTTGCCGATGGATTTACGCACAGCGAGTTTTGCGCAGATGAATGAAACCGCCACCTTGATTCAAAAAGAGTTTGGGCATCTGGACGGCGTATTGCACAATGCTGCCATTTTGGGGGCATTAACCCCGCTTGAAATGTATGACCCCATCACTTTTGAAGAAGTCATGCACATCAACTTGCAAGCCCCCTTTATGCTGACCCAAGCTCTGTATCCCTTGCTTATGTCTGCCCAAAGCGGTTCGGTTGTCTTTACATCAAGTGGTGTTGGGGCAAAAGTGCGTGCCTTTTGGGGGGCGTATGCCTTATCCAAACAAGCGGTGGAAGGCATGAGCGATATTTTTACCCAAGAGACGCAGCATCACACCGCCCTACGCTTTAATGTCATCAATCCGGGGGCAACTCGCACCAACATGCGTGCTCATGCCTTTCCAGGGGAAGACCCGATGACACTTAAAACCCCTGATGACATCATGAATGCTTATGTGCATCTGATGACTGATGAAGCAAGTGGGGTCAAGGGGCAAGTGATTGATTGTCAGCCGAAGTCATCGTAACAAAGTAACAAAAAAGAAAGGGGGGGGCATATCCGCCCTTTTTTATGGCGATGACAATCGGGCATGACGACTTGAAATTTAACATAAAATTGATAAACTATTGCCAATATTCATTTTTTGAGCACTCACATGGATTTATTACAAAATTTATTTTTAATCTTGATTTTAATTTTGGTATCCAGCTTTTTTTCCATCTCAGAAATCGCCCTAGCAGGTGCCAGAAAAATCAAATTGCAACTCTTGGCAGAAGGGGGTGACGAGCGTGCCAGCAAGATTTTACAGCTGCAAGCCCATTCGGCAGACTTTTTTGCCACGTCGCAAATCGGCTTAAATGCGGTTGCCATCTTGGGCGGTTCGGTCGGTGAAGGCGCATTACGCCCCTATTTGTCCGCTTTTATTGCTCAGTTTTATACAGGGCAGTGGCTGGACAACATCGCCTTTTTTTCGTCCTTTGTCATCGTCACCTTGCTGTTTATTTTATACGCCGATCTTATCCCCAAACGTATCGCCATGATAAACCCCGAACGGGTCGCCTTGGCGGTCATCAATCCTGTTTTATTCATCATTAAACTGGTCAAACCCTTGGCGTGGATCATCAACGGCATCGCTAATCTGACCTTTCGCATTTTTAATATTGATACCACCCGAGAAGACAGCATTACCTTTGATGACGTGTCCGCCATCGTCGATGCAGGGGCGCAGGCGGGCGTTTTGCAGCAACAAGAACACCATTTTATTGAAAACGTCTTTGAATTAGAAGAACGCACCGTGCCATCGTCCATGACCGCGCGTGATGATGTGGTGTTTTTTACTTTGGATGAGTCCGAAGAGAGCATTCGCCAAAAAATCGCCGATTATCCCTATTCCAAATTTTTGGTCTGCAACGAACACATTGACCAAGTCATCGGCTATGTGGACACCAAAGACATTTTGGTACGTCTGCTGAACCGCCAAACCTTTTTTCAGCTTAACGAATCCACCATTCGTAACGTTCTCATTATTCCTGATACGCTGACCTTATCCGAACTGTTAGATAAGTTTCGTGCCAGCAAAGATAAAATCGCTGTTGTGGTGAATGAATATGCACTGGTGGTGGGCTTGATTACCCTATCCGATGTGATGATGACGGTGATGGGCGATTGGATTGTCCCTGAGGCAGAAGACTTACAAATCATCAAACGCGATGAGCACTCTTGGCTCATTGATGGCTTAACGCCCATTGATGATGTTAAGCACGCCCTAGATATTGATGATTTTCCCGATTGGGATCATTATGAGACCTTGGCAGGTTTTATCATGTATCGCCTGCGTAAAATCCCTCGCCCTGCCGATTGGGTGGAACATGAAGGTTATAAATTTGAAGTGGTGGACATTGATCATTATAAGATTGACCAATTATTGGTGACGCGTTTGCCGTCTGCCGATGAGGTGGTGGAGCGAGATTGGATGTAGGATAAACTCCATGCTGTGATGAGTATTGTTTGATGAGTTTTTTTGACGATTTGGCGTTTGATGATTTGATTTGGCACTTTGATGGCGACTCACTTGGGGGCACACTCATCAGCACTCATAAATATAAGTCCTGCCTAGATTCAAAGAGCCACGGCTCGCCTGTCAAAGGGTCGTTAAATTGCAAGCGTTTGGCAAGCAGCTGTAACGGCTCGCTAAAATCATCTTTGGGCTTATGCATGATACAAGGATAATAAGGGTCATGTTTGATGGGAATGCCGAGATGATTTAGGTGGACTCTAAGCTGATGTAGTTTGCCTGTGGTGGGGCGAAGCTCGTATTTTGCTAAGGGTTCTTTGATGTCCAATAACGTGATGTGCGTGTGTGTGTTGGGGGATTTGGCGGTATTGACACGCATGACATAAAACGGATCATCACGTTCAAGATGCAGGCGTACCTCCATGGGCATGGTCAGGCTTGGGTTGATGTGAGCGATGGCGTGATAAGTCTTTGAGATGGCGTGATTGGCAAATAACGCTTGGTACAGGTGGCGAGTCGCCGGATTTTTGCTGATGAGAATGAGCCCTGCTGTCTCTTTATCTAGTCTGTGAATGGGGGATAACTCAGGGCTGTCCGTCTGTGCTTTTAGGCGAGTGAGCAGCGTCTCTTTGACATACTCGCCTGCTGGACTGACCGCCAAAAAATGCGGCTTATCCACGACCATGAACTCATCATTTTCAAAGAGAATGTCATGACAAAACGGCACAGGAATCTCATCTTTTAAAGAACGATAATAATAAATCGTCCTACCATGACAATAGGGAGCATCACTGCTTAGTACCGTCAAATCCTCTGCCAACACCTGCCCCTCATCAAATCGTGATTGCCACTCATCAGGCGAGATGTGGGAGAATCTTTGGCATAAAAAATGAAATAGGGTCGCAGGTGGATGGGGGTGTTTTTCTAGATAAAGACGGCTTGGCGAGACACCCTCTTTGGTGGGTGGCTTTGGTGGGCGTGTTGTTGCGGGTGGTTTGGTCATCATCTATTTGACATAAAGGGACTGTGCAGCGTTATTGTAACACGGCTTATCAGATACTGAGCAGGTTTTTACTTGACATATCTAAATTTATAGATATAATGATGTATTATCTTAACGTCTTTATGAATGGTTAGTGATGAAATCCACCGATGTTTTTAAAGTGCTTGCCAATGATGTCCGCTATCAGATTTTACTGTGGCTAAAAGACCCTGCCACGCACTTTGGTGAGGAGACTCTGCGTTGTGACACGACAGGGTTTGATGGTGGCATTTGTGTGGGTGTGATTGCTGATAAATCAGGACTGGCTCAGTCGGTGATTTCAAGTTACTTGGGTAGTTTGCAGCAGACAGGGTTGATTGAGAGCAAACGCCTTGGCAAATGGACTTATTATCGTTACCGCCCTGAGGGTGTGCAGGCTTTTATCTGTCAAATCAGCGATGAGATGAAGAGATAAATCATGCATCAAAACCCCAACTTTTCGTCAAAACATATCTAAATTACTATATATCTATACATGAAAAACAGGATTCACCATGACCGATTTGTCCATTCTAAACCTAGCACCACTGCGTGAAGGCGAGAGTTTTACCGATGCGGTGGATAATCTGGTGGCACTGGCACAGCTTGCCGAGAGCTTGGGTTATGTCCGTTATTGGATTGCTGAGCACCACAACATGCCCTATCTGGCAAGCTCTGCCACCAGTCTTTTAATCCAGCGTGTCCTAGATAACACGAGTACCATTCGTGTCGGTTCAGGTGGGGTCATGCTGCCCAATCATTCGCCCTTCATCATAGCAGAGCAATACGGCACCTTGGCAAGTCTGTACCCTAATCGTGTGGATTTGGGGCTAGGGCGAGCCCCAGGGACTGACCCTGCCACTGCTCGTGCCATACGTCGCCACCAAGATGACTTTGCGATGAGCTTTCCTAATGACATCAAAGAGTTGCAATTTTATTTTGGCGATGATGGCAGCGATAAAGTGCGTGCCTACCCTGCCAAAGGACTTGGTGTGCCGCTCTATATTTTAGGGTCTAGCACGGACAGTGCCTATTTGGCGGGCAAGCTTGGGCTACCTTATGCGTTTGCCTCGCATTTTGCCCCACGGTTTTTGATGCAGGCGGTTGAGATTTACCGCCGAGAATTTCGCCCCTCAGAGGTGCTAGATGCACCCAAAGTCATCGTGGGGATGAATGCCATCGTGGCGGACACAGATGAAGAAGCACAGTTCTTGGCGAGCACCAGTTTACAGTTTTTCTTAAATGTCGTCACAGGCGAACGCTCTGGCATGAAGCCGCCAAGAGATGACATAGACAGCATCATGCCACCGCACATCTTATCCATGGCAAAAAACATGATGGCGTGTTGTGTGATGGGTTCGCCAACCTCCGTCAAGGCGCAGTTAGAGGAGCTACAAAGCCAAGTGCATGCCGATGAGTTCATGGCGGTGAGCTACATTTATGATAAAGACAAACAGGCCCGCTCTTATGAGCTGCTATCCAATGTTGTCAGCCATTAACCAAAACACCCCA
Source organism: Moraxella sp. (assembly GCA_041801945.1). Classification (GTDB taxonomy): domain Bacteria; phylum Pseudomonadota; class Gammaproteobacteria; order Pseudomonadales; family Moraxellaceae; genus Moraxella. The sequence goes on from JBHCFR010000056.1 coordinate 10,286, forward strand.
AACGATTAAAAACCATTACCCCAAACTTATGGAAAATCTCATGACCGATGTGCCCGCCCTATTTACCCCATTTACCCTAAATAACGGCGTAGAAATCCGCAACCGTCTCGTCGTCGCTCCCATGACGCACTATGCCTCAAACCCTGATGGCACGCTGTCTGATGAAGAGCGTGATTTCATCACAGGGCGTGCCGATGACTTTGGCATGTTCATCACGGCAGCGACATTGGTGCATCCAAGCGGTAAGGCGTTCATCGGTCAGCCCTGTGCCTATGATGAGCGTCATCTGCCAAGCCTTATCCAGATTGCGGATATGATAAAACAAGGAGGGGCAAAGGCGATTTTACAAATCCATCATGGCGGCTATCAGTCCTTGCCAAAATTTGTCGGCGAAGTCATCGCTCCCTCGCAGGTGGCAAATGACAACTATCAGGCTCGGGCGATGCGTGTTGATGAGATACGGGCGGTCATTGATGGCTTTGGCGTGGCGACCGACCTTGCGATACGAGCAGGCTTTGATGGGGTGGAGATACATGGGGCGAACAATTATCTGATTCAGCAGTTTTTCTCACCACAGAGCAACAGACGTACCGATGAATGGGGTGGCAGCTTAGAGAATCGCTTACGTTTTCCCAGAGAGGTTATCCGAGTGGTGAATGCCGTCAAAGAAAGGCACGGCAACGCTGATTTTATCATCGGCTATCGCTTCTCGCCAGAGGAGGCAGGTGATGATGGCTTGACCATGGCGGACAGCTTTGACCTTATTGATGCCTTGGTGGATGAGCCCTTGCAGTACCTACACGTCTCTTTGTGGGATTTTTACAAAAAAGCACGGCGTGGGGCAGACACGAGCCTGACACGCATCGCCCAGCTGCATGAGAGAATCAAAGGCAGATTGCCGCTCATCGGTGTGGGCTGTCTGTTGTCCGCCGATGATGTCGCTCGTGCCTATGCCACAGGGTGGGCAGAGTTCATCGCCGTGGGCAAGGCAGTGATGATGAATCCAAATTTTTGCCACCTTGCTAAAACACGGCGAACTTGATAAAATCGCCACCAGCATAGACCCCAAGCGAAATGACCTCTACAAAATCCCAAGTCAGCTTTGGGCATATCAGCAAAAGGGGCTTGCCTATTTGCCGCCATTGCAGGGCAAAACATGGCAGCCACTTGACATTTAACCCAACAAACGATTGGAGCAGACATGAGCGATAAAGCCTTGATGGAAAGCCTAGACATTGACGATGTCAATCTTGATGAATTAGACTTTGATGCCATGCTTGGCGATTTGGCAAATACAGGCGTGGTTGGCGGTTTTGATGGCGAGAATGATGACGGCTGTGAAGGTGGTGCGTGTAAGATATAGCCGTCTGCACATCGTCATCGGCATGGCAAGGCGTGATGTCCGCCATGTCGGCTATTTGACACATCATGTGTTTGATGAGATCAGTGGCTCGCTGTCATGGGGTGCTAGGCATGATGAGGCACATTTAACCGGTAACAAACATGAAACTCACCCATTATAGTGATTACGCTTTGCGTTCCTTGATTTTTTTGGCGGTGATGCCAAAACAAGGTGAGCTTTGTAACATCAATGACATCGCCCAAGCCTATAACATCTCAAAAAGTCATCTGACCAAAATCATCCATCAACTTGGCAAGCTTGGTTATATTGAGAGCAGTCGTGGTAAAGGTGGAGGGATTCGGCTTGCCAAAGCACCAAGCCATATTAATATCGGGCAACTCATCCGTCACACCGAAAGTGGTTTTGCCATTTTGGACTGTCTAGATGATGCCAATCACAAAAAGGGTAACACAAAGGATAATAAAATCAGTCTGGTCAATGTCATGGAGGAAGATGGCAGCTGCGTCATCTCGCCTGCTTGTCATCTTAAAGGCATCTTTCATGAAGCCATGCTTGCCTTTATCGCCGTGTTAGATGGCTACACCTTGGCGGATGTACTGACCAACAAAACAGAACTCATGCTGCTGCTTGATGAGCAGAGCAAAGCATAAGCCACTTTGTCAGCATTTACTGACAACACTTGACGATTTTAGCGTATTGTCCTTATCTCATGACTTTGGCATAATATCCCCAAGTAGCAAGGGATAAGGCAAAACACCAAAGCCATTTAGACCGCCGAGTGATTAAACGTTTAAATAATTTGGTACAAGGACTGCCACAAGGATGAATGCTACATGAGGGACTAACAGCAGGGAATACGGCAAGAAGTAAGCCTACCTAACAAAACCACAAATACCCCCTATTTGTGGTTTTGTTTTGTCAATTGTGCCAAAAATTCCCTCACTGTCTTTGTCACCTCCTCTGCCGTGCTGATGGCAGAGATGACCGCCACGCCATCAGCACCATGACTGATGAGCTCTCTGACATGCGGTAGCTTGATACCACCGATGGCAACCAAGGGCGTGTCAATCCCAAGCTCTCGCAGTTGCCTAGGGAATGTCATCCCAACAGGCGTACTGTGATCACCCTTTGAGTTCGTGGCAAAGATGGGACCCACCCCAAAATAATCCACCATGCCCTGCTGATAGAGCCGATAGCAAGATTGAGCCTGAGATGGGGTGTTGATAGACACACCGATGATGCCAAAATGCTGCCTAAGTTTGGGTAACATCAGGCTAGCAGATGAGCCAAGATCGTCTTGCCCCAGATGAATGCCATCGGCTTTTATTGCTTTTGCCAAAGGGGTGTCGTCATTGATGATAAATGGCACATGATGTTGATGGCACAGCAGTTTGGCAGAGCGAGCCAAAGCAAGCCTAGCGTCATGATGACACAGTGAACCCGCCCCTTTATCACGAAACTGAAAACAGCTGATGCCTGCTTGCAGTGCAACTAGGAGCGTATCAAGAAATTTGTCCGTATCGCCAGCAAAATCTTGCGAACCTGCGATGTAGTATAAAGCTAGGTGCTTTTTGTCAAAAGGGATGCTCATCTATGCTAGCCTCTCAAAGCGGGCATGCTGCCTAATGTGCGACTCGGTAATCTCACCTAGGACATCAATGAGTTTGGTGTAAAACGTTCCGCTTTGGCTGACGGACAGTCCAGCAGCAGCCATCTCGCCTGCCACCGTATAGGTCAGTACCGCCTCTATGGTCGCTGCCAAGACATCACGATTGACCGCCAAAAACGCCCCACAAATCGCCCCTAAAAGACATCCTGAGGCGGTGATTTTGGGAAATAAGGGCGTGCCATTATGCACCGCGAACACATGATTGCCATCGCTGATGTAGTCTGTGGCACCACTTAGGGCGACGACGGTGTTGTATTTTTGAGCACAGGTCTTGGCGATGTGGGCAAGCTGCTCATCATCGCCATGCCCAGCATCCACACCACGAGAGCTCCAAGAAACATCCGCCAAATGAGCAATCTCACCAGCATTACCACGGATTAGGCTTACCTGCACAGAAGAGAGAATCTCACAGGTCACCTCTTGGCGATACAGGCTCGCCCCAACGCCAACAGGGTCAAGCACAACAGGCTTATGAAGCTCATTCATCGCACGAGCGGCACGTATCATGGCACGAACCTGTTCACGAGTTGGGGCACCGAGGTTTAGAGCAAGAGCATCGCTAATCTGTGCCAACTGTGTCATTTCATCATAGACCCCAGACATGATGGGCGAGGCACCAAGAGCAAGCAGACCGTTGGCACTAAAATGAGCAGAAACGATGTTGGTGATGTTATGGACTAGGGGGTTTTGGAGGCGGATTTTGGCTAGGTGGGCGGCGTTTGGGTGCATGATTGTCCTTAATTTGGGGTTGATGCGTCTTTAACGGATAAAAATCTTTGGATGCTTGTCAGTGTGGCATTGGCAGCTCATCTTAGATAAGTCAGCTTAAACAAGCCAACCTAAACAAGTCAGCTTAGACAAGCCATCTTAAAAAATTTAAAAAATTTTGTCAATGAAAACAAAGGGTGTCAATCACGGTTCTAAAAACGCTCTTTTACTCCGCCCCGATTTGTGTTAGAATAGTAACACTTGTGCAATTTTTGCTTTTAAGGATGTCCCATGGTTGATATCAGACATGACCCCAGCACTCAGCGTTTTGAAGTGACCATTGATGGCTTGACGGGCTTTTTGAGCTACGAAGTGGTGGATGAGCATACCCTAGATTATAATCACACCATTGTCCCCAGAGAGCTTGGCGGGCATGGTCTGGGAGGGGCTTTGGTCGGACACGCCCTAGCTTATGCCCGTGAGCACCACAAAAAAGTCGTGCCCAGCTGTTCTTTTGTTGCAAGCTATATTGATAAGCATGCCGAATATCAGTCGCTATTGGCATGAGTTGTCATCGCCCCATGATTTAGGGTAAAATTCCACCAAATACTAAGAAGTTTATGCCAAGTAATTTATGCCGAGAACTTCGTGCTAGAATTTTATGCTGAAATTTTATGTTAAGAAGTTTGGTAAAATATCATCTCATCGCTTGGCTTGTGCCTGCTTTGTGTTCTGATTTTACCCATAACCCAACCCAAAACCCAAAGGATTCTCATGAGTAGTCTTACCGCTGACCAAGTTGCCTTACAGTTAGAACAATTGCAAGGCTGGACATTAGAAGGCAGAAGCATTGTCAAGACCTATGAATTTGACAGTTTCGCCGATGTTGTTGCTTTTATTACCCGCGTGGCTTTTTATTGCGAAGAGCTTGAACACTACCCTGTGTGGGAGAACTATTATACCGTCCTCAAAGTGCGTATCGGCGAGCCTGAGCAGCACGAAGTGCAAGGCAGAGACATTCAGCTTGCCAAACGCATGGAGAGGGCAAGCGGCATGATGGTGTAAGCCAAGATAGTGCAACCTAAGATTATAAGCAGTGAAAAAATGAGCGTCATGGCTCATTTTTTTATGATTCAAACACGGCTGTCACTGCAAAAAGATACCAAAACCACAATGACAGTAGGTATTTTTAACAGGGACTTACAAAGGTCGTCATCAAGATAACAAATCCAAGGATTGGACTACATTTTACTCATAAAACCCCTAAGCTTTTAACGGAAAAACGCCCAAAAGCTCGGTATAATCAGTAAATACATCTAACCATTATTCATGTCATCATGTCGTGATGATGAAGAATTTTGGTTTGGTGGTCTAAGCAAGTATCTGGTTGTTATTTTATTGATTTTACTGTTATTTTACTGTTTAAGGAAATGTTATGAAAGCGACTCTAAAAAACTTAAAAGCCATGCGTGGTCAGCCTGCGGTCAGTATTTTTGTCAATACACATCGCACGCATCCCGAAAATGAGCAAGATGCCATCGCTCTTAAAAATCAGCTCAAACTTGCCGAAGAGCGTATCACCAACGAGCATGACAAACGCACCAGTGATAAGATCATGGGTCTGATTCATGCCAAAACAGACGAGCTTGATCATAACTACAACTTAGACACGTTGGCGATTTTTGCCAATGAGGACGAAGCCCAAATCTTGCGGTTGCCGTTTCATGCCACGCCAAGAGTGATTTTGGGTGACAAATTTGCCACCCGAGACATCGTGCGTGAGATGTCGTTGGCGGTGCATTATTATGTGCTGGTCATCACGAGTGAATATGCTCGTCTGATTGAGGCGGTCAATGATCGTGTGGTCAAAGAGATTGGCAACACCAGTGAGCGTCAAAGCCAGATGAGTGAGCTGACCTTTCCCATTACCAATACCACTCTGCCCACAGGCTCAAAGGCTGACCGCACCGGCTCATCCGATGATGACCGCTACCTAAAAGAGTTCATGAATCGTGTGGACAAGAGCATGCAAGAGTTTCGCCGTATTGATCCTTTGCCTGTGATTTTGGTGGGTGACAGTCGCACGCTCGGTTTTTATGAGCAAGTGGTGGACAATGACAGCTTTATCATCGGTAAAGTAGATAATTTGGCAAATCTCAAAGACGGACGAGCCGATGAGATTGTGGCGGGTGTGCAAGAGGTGGTTCAGCGTCAGCGACTGTCTCGCCATGAGAGTGCCCAAAGCGACCTTGAAAAAGCACGTAACGAGAAAATGGTACGCACAGACTTGCAGCAAATCTATCGTTCGGCAATGGAGGGTAACGCTGTCAAACTGCTCGTGCGTCAGGGGCATATTGTTCCTGCCACCATCGATGAGGCGGCATTGACGCTGCTCGTGGCAGATGATCCGACCGCTGATGGTGTGACCGATGATGCGGTGAGTGAGATTATTGAGATTGTCAGTCATCATGGCGGTGAAGTGGTCTTTATTCCGCCAGAGGCCATGGATGAAAAAGAGCCAATCGCCCTAATCACACGTTATTAATCGTCTGATTCCCCAAAAACCTGCCTAATGGTGGGTTTTTGTGTTTTGGGCGACAAGTTACAATAATTTTAAATTTTTTTGCCGTAATTTGCTACAATAAAGCAATTTTTTATCAAACCACCTATTAAACACCCCTGTCATGCCACACCAAAAAACCAAAACCCCAAAATCTAGCATCAAAACGCCCAAAAGCACGCTTGTAAAACGGGTGCTGCTCGCTGTGCTGATTGTGATGATATTGTGCTTTATTGTCGTCTATGCGACGGTTTTTGCACCGACCGACCGTCCCGCCCAAACGCTGACCGTGGAGAAGGGAGATACTTATCATGGACTGCTGGTCAAGGATGAGTGGCAGACCAGTCCGCTATCATCTGGTGCCGTCACACGGTTGTACCTAAAATTTCACGCCAAAAACACCCTAGAGGCAGGGGTTTATCGTATCCCTGAGAGGGCAAGCCTTGCTGATGTGGTGAAGATTTTAGGTCAAGGGGCGCAGGTTGCCATGATTAAAATACAAATCATTGAGGGTAAGACCATCAAAGATTTGTACCACACCCTAAAAACCACCGAAGGGGTGAAGCTAGAGGTGCTCACGCCACTGTTATCCACACTGGATGGCTATTCATGGGCAGATGTGGCACGAGACAACGAAAAAGTGGCAAAGGCACTGGACATCAGTACCCCAAATGGTAATTTGGAAGGGCAATTTGCCCCAAATACCTACTTTTTCAATCAAGGGACCAGTGATGTGGCGATTTTAAAAAAGCTGCATGCTGACCAACAAGCGATATTGGAGCAAGCATGGGCGAGCCGAGATAAGGATTTGCCCTACAAGACCCCTTATGAAGCACTGATCATGGCAAGCATCATTGAGAAAGAGACGGGCATTAAGTCTGAACGCAACGATGTCTCGGCGGTGTTCGTCAATCGTTTGCGTCAAGGCATGAGATTGCAAACGGATCCGACCATCATCTATGGGCTGTTTGACCGTTATGATGGCAAAATTTACCGCTCTAATATCAACGAAAAAACCGCTTATAACACTTATCAAATAGAGGGTTTGCCTCCCACGCCCATTGCACTGCCCTCCGCCGAGGCAATCAGTGCAACCATGCACCCCTCTGAGGTGCCCTATATTTATTTTGTCGCAACAGGCAATGGCGGGCATAAATTTAGCGTCACATTAGATGAGCATAACCAGGCAGTGGCAGAATATCGGACGGTCATGGCAAATAAATAACAGGGCAGGGCAACCAAGATTTCCAAAGACCAATCAAGCATAAAACCTCATGAACCAACAAACAAAAGACACCCCCAAATTCATCACTTTTGAAGGCACCGAAGGGGTGGGCAAGACCACCGCCATCACTCATTTTTGTGCCCAGTTAGATAAGCGTGGCATTGCCTACATTCGCACACGAGAGCCGGGAGGCAGCGTGCTTGCCGAGACGCTCCGTGAGATTCTGTTGGGCAGCAAAACCAACATTCATGACGATACCGAACTCTTACTCATGTTCGCCGCACGAGCTGATCATCTGCACCAAACCATTCTACCAGCACTGGCAGAGGGCAAATGGGTGGTGTGCGATCGTTTTTGTGACAGCACGGTGGCGTATCAGGGTTTTGGAAGGTTTAAAGGTCAGCCTGATGAGCTTGCCAAGATTGACTATTTGGTGCGTTATTTTGTCCCAAAAATGCCAGACGTGACCTTTTGGTTGGACTTAGATCCCGTCACTGGCATGCAGCGGGCGAACAGCCGCGGTGTGGCAGATAGGTTTGAAAGTCAGCACATGGACTTTTTTGGGCGGGTGTATCAAGGCTTTTTATACCAGCACCAAAAGCACCCCGACCGCATTAGGAGGATTGATGCCAATGGCACCCGTGATGAGGTGTGTCATAGGATTGTCAGTGCTTTGTGGTAGATACCAAACACAAACCGATGAAGCGATGCTCAGAAGTGATACTTAGAAGCGATGC
>JBHCFR010000057.1:0-4109 GCA_041801945.1 Moraxella sp.
ATAACAGTAATGCCAGACTTGCCAAAATCCCAATGGGCTTCCAATACGTTTTTAAATCCGCCATTTTAAATTTTAAGGCAGAGGCTGTTAAGATAAAGCAAATAACGCCATTAATCAGAAAATCATAAAAATTAATTTGGCGTACGGTTTCTTCAATGGCATGAATGTTAATATTAACAAATTGATTGCCCGCGAGCAGTGTGGCAGTCCATTGTAATAAAAAAACAAATAACGCCGAAACAATCGGCACGCCAATGGCTTGGGGTAGATTCAAAAATCGTTTATTAAATAAAGTCGTGCTAATGGAAATCAAACAAACAATCACAAACACTTCTAAAAAAATATAACTGCCCATATTTTTCCTAATTATAAAAAAACTATCATCTTAAAATAACGTAGGTTGTATTTTTATTATATGCGGACATCATTGATATCAGCCTTTATGCCTCATGTGTGGAAACAAGATGACATCACGAATGCTAGGAGCATTGGCAAAAATCATGACAAGGCGATCTATGCCAATGCCCTCACCTGCGGTCGGTGGCAGACCATATTCCAAAGCTTCAATAAAATCAGCATCATAATGCATCGCCTCATCATCGCCCGCGTCTTTCTCGGCAGCTTGCTGTTTAAAACGCTCAGCTTGGTCAATAGGGTCATTAAGCTCACTAAAACCATTGGCAAGCTCACGCCCTCCGATGAACATCTCAAAACGGTCAGTGACATGAGGGTTGTCATCATTACGGCGAGCCAGTGGCGATGTCTCGGCAGGATACTCGGTGATGAAAGTTGGCTGACGCAGTTTGGTCTCCACCGTCTCCTCAAACACGATGGTCTGTAATTTGCCCAGACCAAAGGAGGGTTTTACCTCTTCTTTGAGTTCGGTTTGGATGAAATTTGCCAAAAATTCACGGTCATTGACATTATCTGGCGTTAGGCTTGGGTTGTGTGCCAAAATCGCCTCAAACATCGTGATTCTTTTAAAGGGTCCTTTAAAGCTAAACACTTCATCGCCATAGGGCACGTCAGTTGTCCCTAAGATGTCCATTGCCAATTGTTCAAGCATGCGTTCGGTCAGGTGCATCAAATCCTGATAATCGGCATAAGCTTGATAAAACTCAATCATCGTAAATTCTGGATTGTGGCGAGTGGACACCCCTTCATTACGAAAGTTACGGTTAATCTCAAACACCCGATCAAAGCCCCCAACCACCAAACGCTTCAAATAAAGCTCAGGGGCAATTCGTAAAAAAAGCTCCATATCAAGGGCGTTATGATGGGTCACAAAAGGCTTGGCGGACGCTCCCCCCGGAATGACGTGCATCATCGGCGTCTCCACCTCCATAAAACGCTCACCCACCAAAAACGCACGAATCCCCGCCACCACTTTGGCACGGATAACGAACGTGTTGCGAGTCTCTTCATTGACCATCAAATCAAGATAACGCTGGCGATATTTGACCTCGGTGTCAGTGAGCCCATGAAATTTATCAGGTAAGGGGCGTAAAGACTTGGTCAAAAGATGAAAATCCTCCAAGTGAACGTACAAATCCCCCTTGCCAGAGCGTCCAATGTAGCCGCTTGCCCCCACGATATCGCCCAAATCCAACGACTTAATAAGTGCCAACGTCTCATCAGCCAAGCCTTTTCTATCCACATACAGCTGAATCCGCCCTGTCATGTCACTCATAACAATGAATGAGCCACGGTTTAGCATGACACGCCCTGCCACTTTGACGTAAGTTTTTTTGCCTTGGCTTGCCTCTTCTTCTAGTGTGGCTTTATTGACATCGGCAAATTTCTCTTGCAAATCGCCCGCATAATCGGTGGGCTTAAACGTATTCGGATACGCTGTCTTGCCCGTCTTACTAGCTGTTTGTTTGAGTGCGTCTAATTTTTCCAAGCGTTGACGAATGAGTTCGCTCGTATCATGAAGTTCGGTTTGGGATAGTTGGGTATTTGACATAATGACGCCTTAGATTGCCTTGGATAAAAGTGAAAGATAAAAGCAGTGAAAATTTTAAAATATCATCAAAAATCAAGCCTTATTTGTTGCCGATACACGCATCATCCATCGGCAAACAAACCAAAGATTATAACACATTATTTTGTGCCTCATGAGATAATTTAAGCAAAATCGCCTGCACAAACCCTACTCAAACCTCTATCCAAACCCCCAAAAATTTGCTATGATAATGAAGACCATCTTTTTATCAAAAGGAGTTTGTATGGGTATCAAAACCATTGCCGCCCCTTATCGCATCAGCTGTGATGAAGTGCAGGCTTTACTCATTGATGTGCAAGAAAAGCTCACGCCGCATATTTTTGATCATGAAAAAATTACTCAAAACATGGCGATTCTCATTCAAGGACTACAAGCCCTAAATGTCCCCATTATGCTAAATGACCAATACAAAAAAGGATTGGGCGAGACCATCTCTCCACTTTATGAACTCTTGAACGAAGAAAACCGCCAAAGCTTTGAAAAAACCAGTTTTAGCGTCTGCGACAATAGCCCCTCATGGGCACACATCAGCGGACAAAACCGTAATGTGGCGGTGCTGTTCGGCATAGAAACTCATGTGTGCGTTCTACAAACCGCACTGGATTTGCTAGATAACGGTATTCAGCCTGTGATTGTGGCGGACGCCGTTGGTTCAAGAAATCCTTATGACAAAAAAATCGCCATCAGACGCATGAGGCGTATGGGGGCGGTGATCACCACCACCGAGGCGATTTTGTTTGAGCTGTGTCGTGATGCCAAAAATCCTGCCTTCAAAACGATTTCAGGATTGGTCAAATAGCATTAAAAACCATAAAATATAAATTAAAATAGCCATAAGGCAAGTTCTTATGGCTATTTTTAATTTTAACATTGAAGATATTTTACAAAAAGTGACTCACATAATAATATCCAAACCTAGTATGCATCCTAATTTTTAAAAGGTAAATTTTTCGGTTTATCCCTTGTTAACGCCTAAATAAACCAAGCAACTTATCGGCAAAACTTTGTTCTTCATCATCAAATGAAATATCCATATCCACAGACCACACAATAAAATAACCATACTGACCTTTTTTAACTTCACCGCCCACTTCACGACCTTTATCAGTCAAAAGGGCATTCTTACCTTTTAATTCAATATAGCCATTTTCAGCAAGCATTTTTGTAAATTCATTGCTGTCAATACCGAATTTTTCGGCAAGTTTTGTAGTTGTGATTTTTTCATAATTTTTTGGTTTGATGGCTTGTTCACTCTTTGATTTTTCGGAAGTGACTGTTGGCTTTTCGGTATCGGCTGACAATCTTACTTCTTCACTGATTCTAATAATACGCTGAACTTCTTCATAGGTATCATTATATAGCTGGGCATCATCATTTTTGTTGATTAATACGCCCATTTCATTATTATTAACCTGACTAAACTCATATAGATTTAAGCTCGTAATAATGCATTCATGCTCATTTAAATAACATTTAGCATGTAGATTTTTACAGAAACTGGTGCGGATAAAGGTCAAATCTTTTAACCAGTTAATTTCTTGTGGTGATAATTCACTTTTACCGTAAACAATTCTAATGTCAATTTTTAGACGATTTTTATCCTCTAATAATTCCTTGATTCGCTCATTGAATTGCAAATAAGGACTGATTAAAACCAATCTGTCTGTTGCTTTTTTAATCAATTCTTCCAAATGATAGGTTGTGCCACTTGTGTTTAAAAATTTTGCCATCACTACTCTCCAATTATTATGTTCCAACACTCGCCATCAAATCTGCTTGATGTTCACGTAAAAGTGCGTCTAGTAACTCACCCAAATCCCCCTCCATGATGGCGTCCAGCTTATATAATGTCAGATTAATGCGATGGTCAGTCATTCGCCCTTGTGGAAAATTATAGGTACGAATACGCTCCGAGCGATCGCCAGAACCGACCAAATTACGCCTCATGTCACTGGTGGCATCAAGCTGGGCTTGAACTTTGGCTTGCTGAATTTTTGAGACGAGCATTTTCATCGCTTTATCTTTATTGGCTTGCTGTGAGCGTTCTTGCTGACATTCGGCGACCACACCTGTCGGTATGTGGGTGATACGCACTGCTGAGTCG
>JBHCFR010000058.1:0-6105 GCA_041801945.1 Moraxella sp.
CAAGTGCTCTATAATGCCGAGTTTTGTCAAATAATCAGGCACTCAAATAATTACAAAATTCCCCCAAAAAACTTTGCAAAATCTGTCAAATGGGTGTATAAATATAAGGTTTTAAACCAATCCTCTTTTGCCAACCCCTCCTATTATTGTAAGGATTTTTCATGACTTTATCGCTTAACAAAGATAAAATCCGCTTTTTGCTCTTAGAAGGCGTCCATGATAACGCCCTAAAAGTGCTTCGTGATGCAGGATATACGAACATTGAGTACATCAAAACCGCCCTTGATGAAGAAGAACTCATTGAGAAAATCAAAGACGCTCATTTCATCGGCATTCGCTCACGCACACAGCTGACTCGCAAAGTCTTGGAGCAAGCTGAGAAACTCATCTGTATCGGCTGCTTTTGTATCGGTACCAACCAAGTGGATCTAGATGCCGCCTTAGAGCTTGGTATTCCTGTGTTTAATGCCCCCTACTCAAACACACGTTCGGTGGCTGAGCTCGTGCTGGCTGAGACCATCATGCTCATGCGTGGTATCCCCGAGAAAAATGCGGTCGTCCACCGTGGCGGTTGGAACAAATCTGCCAAAGACAGCTATGAGGTGCGTGGCAAGACGATGGGTATCGTGGGTTACGGCTCCATCGGCTCACAGCTCTCCGTGCTGTGCGAGGGGCTTGGCATGAAAGTCATCTATCATGATGTACTGACCAAGCTGCCCTTGGGCAATGCCGTACAAGTCGGTAGCTTTGATGAACTGCTTGAACAGGCTGATGTCGTGACCCTGCATGTGCCTGATTTGCCAAGCACCAGAGGCATGATGACCAAACGTGAGTTTGATAAGATGAAAGACGGCTCATTCTTCATTAATGCCGCTCGTGGTGGCTGTGTGAACATCGATGACTTAGCCGCCGCCCTAAAAAGCGGTAAGCTGCTCGGTGCCGCCATTGATGTCTTCCCCAAAGAGCCAAAATCCGCCGATGAGGAATTCATCTCGCCGCTGCGTGCCTTTGAGAACGTCATCTTAACCCCTCATGTGGGAGGCTCCACCCAAGAAGCTCAGGCGAACATCGGTCTAGAAGTCGCCGATAAGTTCGTTCGCTACTCCGACCAAGGCGACACCACCAGTGCCGTGAACTTCCCCAATGTCTCCATTCCGTTCTCTGATAACACGCATCGCCTGCTACACATTCACAAAAACGTACCGGGCGTGCTGTCACAAATCAACGCCTCCTTTGCCGATGCTGGCATTAACATCGCCGCTCAGTCGCTGATGACCAAAGGCGATGTCGGCTATCTGGTCATGGATGTGGACGATAATGATTCTGCCAAGGCATTAGAGCGTCTGCGTGCCATTCCTCAGACCATCAGGGTTAGAGTGTTGTTTTAACAAAATGACCCAAGTTTATACTTGGGTCATTTTTTGGTTGGCTCATTGGCTCATAAAGTAGCATCATGGCTGCAACCTGTAGGCAAAAACTTCACTCCCACATTACTACTGCAACTCCAACCTCCATCAGCATTACGAGATAGTTTTACCTTCTTACCATGCAAGATAACAGAAGATGAGTTAGAAATCGTACCGACGATAGACGAGGTGATCGTCAACGGGTTATCTAGCTGTGCCACACCATAGTTGGTCGGTATACTCGCACCGACCTGAGAGTTGCCTTGTAGCATATTAGAAGCGGTCGCTCTAGGGTCGCACTCATTAGCTCCTGTACCAATGGCGGTCTTACCATTAGTTAGGCAGTCCTCAACCGTATTACGCAAATCAGCAAGCTCTGCATAGACGCGAGTCGTCTGACTACGTGCCACATAGTTCTGATACTGCGGAATGGCTATAGCCGCTAATATGCCAATAATAGCAATCACAATCATTAATTCAATCAAGGTAAAACCCTTATTTTTTTTTATCAACATTTTGATTCACGCCAATTAATGTTACCACGGATTCAATTCAACTACGCTCAAGACATTTCCTTGAACATCTAGTAGAACTACTAAATCATCTGCAAAATCCGTACCACGCAATGGCAACCAAAATTTAGCATCTGCATATTTAGCTAAAACCTTTTCAACTTGGTGCTGATCATTATATTTACTTAACTCCGATAAATTCTTGGCTCCTCTTATAGCATCTTTTGGGCTGTATGACTGATAATTAATCGGTTGATAAACAATGCCTTGACCCTCTATATCCATATTCAACTGTTGATTAAAAGTCTGTGCATCACTAGCAAACTGCACTGTTTGCCATTTTGGCCGACCCCAATGCTGTGCCTTAAAATTATTTGAGATGCTACGATTATCTTTATCCAATGCAATGGCTGGTGATATGACCATTACTCTATCATTTACATGCACAAGCCAAGATGGTCTACCTTGTGATACAAAATACATTCCATATAACATTGCCCCGAGTTGCAATAACACAATAATACACAAATCCATTTTTAAAGTTTTTTTGCCTTTTTTATAAACTAAAAACGTCAATATCGGTCCAAGAATGACATCAATGGCGAGCATCATGGCAAAAATTTGGGTAATGCCTGTTGCTTTGGGTAAAGGACTGGGGTACCAAATATCAAATACCACAAACGCCAAACACGCCCCTATCAATATAGAGAACAATAGGTGCATACCAAATGCTTGTAGCTTATCTTTTATCATCATTCACACCTCTAAAACAAACAGGAAATAAACCCCACCTAATTAGGCAGGGTTTATTTTTAGGTTGGAATACCAACTATTTATTATCTATTAGCGGCAACCAGCTGGTACAAAGCGTGCATCAACTGTAGAAGCACAGGTCCAAGTACCATCAGTGGCACGAGTGAAAGTTAATGTATTGGCACCATTAGCTTGAATACGGGCAGAAGCATTGTTACCAAAGGTCGCTGTGATAGTAGAAGTTTCAGTTAGTGGTGAAGTTACTTGTGGCACACCAGTACCAGCAGGTAGGGTAGGACCACCGTCTTGTACATCACCAGTTAGGATGTTAGAGCCAGTAGCACCGATAGCACATTGACCAGCCTGTTGACCTAAAGTTAAACGACCATCTAGGATACAAGTTTCAACTGCAGTTCTTACAGTAGTAGCTTCAGACATACCGCGAGTCACTTGTGAACGAGCGATGTAGTTTTGGTATTGTGGGATAGCAATCGCAGCCAAGATACCGATGATGGCGATAACGATCATTAATTCGATAAGGGTGAAACCTTTTTGAGCGTTCATGTGAACTCCTTAGTTCATGTGGGGCTGTATTGCCCTTGGTTTAAGTTATTTACAATCGGTCAGTTTATTTACCAACCTGACACTTATAACTGTTGCATATGCTGTGCCAACTTTTTGGCGTCTGCCTGCCAATCATCGAGGGTTTTATGAAAATTTTGCGAAAATTGCCCCAATTTTGCTGACATTGCCTAAAATTTGTTCATATTTTGATTTTTTTATCTTAATTTGATGGCATTCTTCTGCTTTTACCTCCTTTTGTTGCCAAATTTATTTTTAACTCAGGAATATTGGCATCGTATCTGACTATTTTTTGTGTTTGTTCGGTGACAAAATTTGTCAGTTCACCCATTTTTAGCAAATGAAGGAAGCAATTTTTACAAATGGTAAAATTTTGACACGGACAATTTTTGCTCCACCAAAAATGGTTGGCAAATTTTGACATATCTGTGAATAGATGTGCTAATTTTGTCACCCCAAACATCCCATCGCATTCTATTCACCTCAAAACAAACCCCGAACAGCATTCGGGGTTTTGGTCAGTCTGGACGGGTATTAGTACTTTTGATCTTCTGGTGCTTTTTGTTCAGCGGTCGCCTCTGCGGTGTTGGCAGCGGCGGTCGCAGCATTGGCGGCAGTATCCGCGACGACATCGGCGGTGTGCTTAGCTGTCTCTGCCCCACTGGCGGCAGCTTCAGCGGTGGCGGTGGCGACGTTATTGGCAGCAGCCTCAGCCTCGGCAGCGACGGTCTCGGCTGCGGCTTTGGCGTTATTTGCGGTGTCAGTCGCAGCAGACTGGGCGGTCTCAGCGGGTTTATCCGTGGTCTGTTTGCTACACGCAGTCAAGATTAAGGCGGTAGCAAGTGCGGTTAAGAGGATTTTTTTCATGGAGTACTCCAAAATAAGCAGTATGTATGTATCACAAACCAATAAACTAAGACTTAATCAATAAGCATCATCGCATGTCTGACTTATTTTCAATTAAATCTAAATATAGACATCTAGTTTAGCAGAATGGCAGTATTTAGCAAGCCCCAACATCAAAACATAACAAAAAATTACCAAAAACGGGCTACCCTCTGCCAACATAAACCTCGGTCAGCCTAGGCGTGAGTTAATGTTAGGCGTGAGTTAATGCGACGATGGCAGGCAGAGGTTTACCCTCAACGAACTCTAAAAACGCCCCGCCCCCTGTGGACAGATAATCTATGTCATCTGCCATGCCATATTTATCAATGGCAGCCAGCGTATCGCCACCGCCTGCGATGCTAAATCCCTGACTGTCAGCGACCGCCTGACAGATGATGGCAGTCCCCTGCCCAAAAGCATCCACCTCAAAGACGCCGACAGGCCCATTAAATAAGATGGTCTTAGCAGCTCGTATGTACTCGCCAAGCTGTTTGGCAGACTCTGGGGCGATGTCTAATATCATGTCATGCTCACCGATGTCGTCCACAGATTTGATGACCGCCTCTGCTTGGGCGAGCGACCCCAAAAAGTCATCAAAATCAATCTGCCTCTTATCTGCGACCACCACCTGCGTCGGCAGTAGAATCTGTGTCTTGGTCATGATGTCACGTGCCGTCTCCACCAAATCCGCCTCATAGAGGGACGCTCCCACCGATTTGCCACTGGCGACCAAAAAAGTGTTGGCGATACCACCACCGACCAAAATGCTGTCGCACAGATTGGCAAGGCTGTTTAAGACATCAAGTTTGGTGGAGACCTTAGAGCCGCCTACGATGGACAGGACAGGTTTGGCGGGGTTATCTAGGGCTTTGGAGAGTGCATCAAGCTCGGCAGACAGCAGATTGCCTGCGCAGACGGGCTTGCCATCAGCCACGCAGGCTCGTATCACGCCTTCGGTAGATGCTTGGGCTCTGTGTGCTGTGCCAAAGGCGTCCATGACGAAAACATCGCATAAGTCGGCGTACTGCTTAGCAAGCTCGGGGTTGTTTTTCTTCTCGCCGACATTAAAGCGGACATTTTCAAGCAGCACCACCTCGCCTGACTTCACGGAGACACCGTGTTGCAGATAATCCGTGTTAAACGCCACAGGCACGCCAAGCTTGTCTTGCAAATAGGCAGCAATAGGGGCAAGTGAATATCGGCTCTCACTCTCGCCTTCGGTGGGTCTACCCAGATGAGAACAGACAATCACGCCTGCCCCTTTATCAAGGCAGGTTCTGATGGTGGGCAGGGCAGCTTGCAAGCGGACATCGCTTCTGATGACGCCATCGCTGATGGGGACGTTTAAATCTTCACGAATGAGTACGGTTTTGCCTAATAGGTCTAGCTCAGATAAATAAGTAATGCTCATGAAATGTCCTTTTTGATACGTTGGGGTTTTTGATACGTTAGAGTTGTCTGGCAGTCGCTCACAGGATAAGGTCTGCCTCGTGCAGGCGGTATTATTTTAGCATAATGACCCAAAATTTCTCAATGTCTCCCATGATAGACTTCCTGTAAAACCCAAAAAAGGAAGCCGTTCGTGGTGAGCTTGGGAAACCTAATAGTTTTGCCACCCGCAGGCAGGCTTGGGGTGAACAAAACCTAGCTTCGTAGCCTAATTTCGCAGGAAGCCTAGAAGGGTTTATTTATAAATCCTCTCATCATCAGCCATGTTTTCTGTGCCTTTTTATCCGCCTGATGGCTTACTACTCTTTATCCCACTGCACAAGATACTCCTGCCATGCTCGGCATTTGGTCTCTACCATACTTGGGGTATGGTGCAGAATGTCCGTGGTAACGGCAATATAATCTAGGCGTGCACTGCCCACCATGTGACGCAGCTCATCCATATTATGCAGACTAATCCCACCGATCAAGCACAGTGGCAAATCCACCTTGGCCACACGAGATAAGGTGTCAGC
>JBHCFR010000059.1:0-3275 GCA_041801945.1 Moraxella sp.
ATTTATCTCGCCCAATACATCATCCACCTGAGTGAGTACAGGGCGTATTTCAAGTACAGGATCAATGAGACCTGTGGGTCTAACCACCTGCTCTACCACCTGCTCGCTGTGTTCTAGCTCATAAGTGGCAGGCGTGGCTGAGACAAAAATACGCGTCGGAACAATCGCGTCCCACTCCTCAAACATCATGGGGCGGTTATCCATGGCAGAGGGCAGACGAAAGCCATAATTCACCAAATTCTCCTTGCGACTTCTGTCGCCCTTATACATCGCACCGATTTGGGGAATGGTGACATGACTTTCATCTAAAAACACCAAGGCATCAGACGGCAGATAATCAAAGAGCGTGGGCGGAGCCTCGCCTGCTTGACGACCTGACAGATGACGAGAGTAATTCTCAATACCATTACAGTAGCCAAGCTGCTGTATCATTTCAAGGTCATATTGGGTGCGTTCTTTGATGCGTTGGGCTTCTAAAAGCTTATCATGCGAGCGAAAATAGTCCAGCCGCTCATCCAGCTCTTCTTTGATGGTCCCCATCGCAGCTTCTAGTTTTTCTCGTGGCGTAACGTAGTGGGATTTGGGATAGATGGTAATCCTAGGGACGGATTTGATGTTTTTGCCTGTCAAGGGGTCAAACCAAGTGATTTTCTCCACTTCATCATCAAACATGCTAATACGCACGGCAAGCTGCTCACTCTCGGCAGGATAAATGTCCAAGGTCTCGCCATGCAAGCGATAAGTACCACGACCAAAGTCCAGCTCGTTACGCTCGTATTGTAGTTCCACCAAGCGTTTGATGAGAGAGGTGCGGTCAATGACGTCACCGACGACGACATGCAAGAGCATTTTTAGGTAGCTCTCAGGGCCGCCCAGACCATAGATGGCGGACACGCTCGCCACGATGATGGTGTCACGGCGTTCTAACAGGGCACGAGTGGCGGACAGTCGCATCTGGTCAATGTGATCGTTGATGGCGGAGTCTTTTTCAATAAAGGTATCACTTGCCACCACATACGCCTCGGGCTGATAGTAGTCATAGTAGCTGACAAAATACTCCACGGCGTTATGAGGGAAGAACTCTTTGAACTCGCCGTAGAGCTGTGCCGCCAAGGTCTTATTGTGTGCCATGATGATGGCAGGTCGCCCAAGTGTCTCAATGACTTTTGCCATGGTGTAGGTCTTGCCTGAGCCTGTCACGCCGAGCAGTAGCTGATCTTTTTTGCCAGATTTGACCCCCTCAACGAGTGCTTTGATGGCAGTCGGTTGGTCGCCACTGGGGGCAAAGGGCGTGACCATGTGAAAGACTTTTTGCTGTTCGCCCAGCTGTTTGGCAAGCTGGTCCTCGGTGCGTTTGGTGCGAGTGGTTTTGGGAAGTTGCATGATGAGATGGCGATGATAAGACAAAGATACCTGTTTTAATAAGGGCAAGAGCATCAAATTTAAAGAGTAGCCGCCCAGATGACAGCCGACCATAAGACAAACAAAAAACCGCCAGTCATGACGGTTTTGGCTGGTGTGGGGGCTGTCTGTCAAAGAGGGTGGTGACAAGTATTGTCATGCATTCTTATGTAAGTTAATTACCGCAAGTGATGGTCTGTTTTTTGCGATCGGCTTTAAGATAATAGTAGCCCGAAGCATCACCATAAGCAGGATAGTGCACCTCCCAACCATGACGAGTGCCTACAATGACGAAATACCCTCTGCCATCTTTTGTACCAGATGTCAGCGTTTGTTGTCTGCCGTCTTGATGGGTGATGACAAAATCTCCTTCGCCGACCATCTTGACAGATTTTGGTCTTTTGATTGCTGTTACTGATGTTGTTTCGTCCTTATCAGTATCAGGGTTGTATTGGGTTTCTACGATGAGTGCTTGATTTGATCCAGCAGTGATGCTGTGATTATCATGAGTGTATTTAAATTTTGGTAATAACTGATCAAAATTGGCTTGATGAAAGTGTAGAGTAAATTTGACGATATAACCATTGCTTTCATCGGTAATCTTTTTGAGTGGATAGCCAAAAGCTTTGGCGTTTTTTAAGATTAAAGTAGCGTAACCACCTTCATCTCCCAAAGCTTTTACTTTGTGAGAGACCACGTCGGCTTTTAAGTGCTTTGCCACGACTTGTTCTTTGTAAAGTATGTCCATAAAATCATGATATTGACAACCATCTTGTTTTCCTTTTAATAACGGTGTCCAGTCCCCTGCGGTGGCGGACAAAGGGGCGGACAGGCAAGCAAATAATGACATCAAACATAAGGCATATTTCATAAAACCCTCCAAATAAGGGGCGACAAGCGAGTGTCTCTGTAATGAACTATAAAATCAGCTCAATCACCACCTTGGAGCCGACAAAGCCAATGGCAAGTAAAATAAAACCATAAATGGTAAAGTTGGTCGCCTTTTTACCACGCCAACCAAAACGATAATGCCCCAGAATAAACACCCCAAAGACGAGCCATGATAAGATACTAAACACGAGCTTATGTGCCACGTGCTGTGCCACGACATCATAGGTGGTCATGAGCCCAAGACCGATGGCGATGCTGAGTATCACAAAGCCCATCAGTATCATGTCAAAGAGTAGCCCCTCCATGCTTTGCAACGAGGGCAGCTTTGCCACCCAAAAGCGATGCATGGTCTGATGTTTGAGTTCGCGGATTTGCAGGCGTAAAATCACCGCCTGTACGCACGCCATGAGCAGCAGACAGTATGCCCCAAACGACAGCAATATATGCACCTGCACCCCAAGACTCATGTCCGTCATGGGCTGATAGGTCGCTTGCCCAAATTCGCCAAAACTCATGCCGATGATGGCAGTTGGTACGGCAAGCACGCCCAAGCTTAAAATGGGACGATATAGGCTAAACAGCACAAAAAAAATCAGGCAGAACAACCCAGTTAGGCTTAGCACATTAAATACATTAAAATTAAGCCCAGATGAGGTGATGATTTTTGGGGTGAGGATGATGCCATGTAGAATGATGGCAAGGATTAAAAGAGATAAAGTGACGGTTTTGAAAATTGGTTTATTTTTAACCAAAGCATCATACAGGTGAAATCCTACGCCTGCATAAATCAGCGTACTCATGAGATACAAGACGAACACAGTCACCTCTTCTTCGCCATAATTGGTACAAAATATGCAATAATAATAGCATAATTTTTAAATTTAGCATAAAATAACCTAAATTTTTCTATGTCATCTATGTAATTTGGAAATACACTCATGTTTGATACCTTAACCGAACGACTCTCTGGCACACTACATAAA
>JBHCFR010000060.1:0-6716 GCA_041801945.1 Moraxella sp.
AAACTCAACCAAACTCAACCAAACTCAACCAAACTCAACCAAACTCAACCAAACTCAACCAAACTCAACCAAACTCAACCAAACTCAACCAAACTCAACCAAATTTAGACAAACTTAGCCAAACTTAGCCAAACGCCGACCATCATTCAAAAAAAGGCAAACAGCTTTCCATATTGGCAAGAGCGGGGTCATAAGATGAAATCAAACAGTATCATATTGGTGGGTTCGCCTAAATTTTATGTATGAAAATCATGAACAAAAATCGTTTATTGGCTCATCTTGCCAAGCAAGACATCACCTTTTCAGTACAGCGTTATGGCATAGACGCCCTAAATTTTATGGCACTTGGGCTGTTTGGGACACTGATTTTGGGGCTCATTTTAAAGAACTTAGGAACATGGCTTCATGTAGCTTGGCTGATTGATGTCGGTGGTCAAGCCCAAACCATGATGGGGGCCGCCATCGGTGTTGGTGTGACATATGGCATTAAGTCGCCCCCTTTGGTCATGCTCACCAGTGCCACCACAGGACTTATGGGTGCAACCTTGGGAGGCCCGATAGGAGCCTTGGTTGCGGTCATTATTGGTGCTGAATGTGGTAAATTCGTCCATCGCACCACCGCTCTTGACATCATCGTCACACCCCTAACCACGCTTTTGATGGGTGCCGCTGCTGCACAGCTTGTCAGCCCCTTGGTCGCCAGCATCATCGACGCCATTGCCGATTTCATCACTTGGGCGATGGGTCTTAGTCCCATATTGATGAGCATGGCGGTGGTGGTGGTCATGGGCATATTGCTCACGTTGCCGATTTCTAGTGCTGCCATCGCCATTAGCTTGGGTTTGAGTGGTGTGACCGCAGGTGCTGCCACCATCGGCTGTGCCTCCCACATGATAGGCTTTGCCGTCATGAGCCACAAAGATAATGGCTGGGGTGGTGTGTTGGCTTGTGGACTTGGGACCAGCATGATACAAATGCCCAACCTCATCAAAAACCCCAAACTGTGGATACCCCCAACGCTCACTAGCCTGATACTTGCTCCCTTTGCCACGGTCATGTTCGGCATGCAGAACATTCCGAGTGGGGCGGGCATGGGTACCAGTGGCTTGGTAGGACAAATTGGCACCCTAGATGCGATGGGGGCTCATGCTCATGTCTTTGTACTCATTGGGCTGTTTCATTTTGTGCTGCCTGCGGTGGTGTGCTGGCTGATTTATCGTGTTTTTGTGAGCAGAGGGTGGATTAAAGCAGGCGACCTTTATATTGATAAGTCTTAACGTCTTATCATGATGACTACTGTGCTGGCATGGTGTGTCATCAGTACAGATTGAACAAAAAAACAGCCGGTTATTAACCAGCTGCTCCCCACAATGTATGCTTGCCCAAGCTCATCACCACTGATGCTTTTTAGGCTTTTTGATTCAAAACAAGACTGGCCGACAACGAACGTGAGTGTACAAGTCGTACATCAGGGAGTTGGCAACGCCTTATTGTCTTGCAATCAAATGACTAGAATTTTCATAAAAATCCCATTCAAAGCTGTCTGCCATCAGGCTTTGAATGGGTCAGAATAAGGTGTTTGTATTAGACTAAGTATTAGACTGGGTATCAAACTAAGTATCAGACTAGATTTTCAAGGCTTAGCGTAATTTTAAGCTCATCAAAGCAAGCACCACCAGAATGATACACACAATCCAAAAACGGATCACCACCTTGGTTTCTTTTAAGCCTTTTTCCTCAAAATGATGATGTAAAGGTGCCATCAGGAACACTCGCTTTTTGGTCATTTTATATGAGCCCACCTGAATGATGACCGACAGAGCTTCCGCCACAAAAATCCCACCCATCAAAATAAAAGCAATCTCTTGGCGAGTCATCACCGCCATCGTGCCTAGCATGCCCCCGAGACTCAGTGCACCCACATCGCCCATGAATACCTCAGCAGGCGAGGCGTTGTACCACAAAAAGCCCAAACACGCCCCAATCATGGAGGCACACACCACGACCACCTCGCTGTTATAAGCGATATAAGGTACAGACAGATACGTTGCCCACTCCACATGACCTGACACATAGGCAAAGACCCCAAGCCCTGCTGCCACTAGCACCACGGGCAGGGCAACCAAGCCATCTAAGCCGTCTGTAAGATTGACGGCATTAGAAGTGCCATTGATGGTAAAGTAAGTCAAGATGATAAACCCCAATCCAAACGGAATGGCAGACAAGGGAATCACCCAATTTTTAAAGACAGGCAACAACAGATCCTGCATGGCTCTCATGGTGGTGGGGTCTTGACCCAGAGAAATATAATACAGCGAGCCTCCTGCCAATAATGCTCCCACCGACAGCCAAAAATATTTTTTGCGGGCGATTAAGCCCTGTGGGTTTTTATGCTTAATTTTTAGCCAGTCATCACGCCAACCTACCGCCCCAAAAATCACCATCACCGCCATCAAAATCCACACATAAGGATTGGCAAGATTCGCCCATGCAAGCGTAGAAACACCAATGGCAAGCAAGATGAGCACTCCTCCCATGGTGGGCGTTCCTTGCTTAACAAGATGGGTTTTAGGACCATCTGTCCGTACTGCTTGACCATATTTTAGATTTCTAAGATAGGCTATGACAGGTTTGCCTGCTATTAGGACAATCGCCATGCTCGTCATGACCGCAAGCAAACTTCTAAGCCCCAAAGACGCAATCGTCTGGCTTCTTAAAATATCCAAATAATCAATGAGCCAATATAACATCGTTTACTCGCTTACAGGTTGGGTTAAATCGTGAATTAAAGTTTCCATGCCTGCCGTGCGTGACCCCTTAAACAGTACCGCAGACGGCTTATCCAACAACGTGTTTAGGTGCGACAGCAGCGTCTCTTTGTCAGCAAAATGCTCACTGATTAGGGCGGTGTCGCTATCAGCGATCGCCTTGGTGCAATGGCTCATCAGCTCCCCCACCGTCAGCACACGGCTGATATGAAGCCCTGCATTGACCTTATCCGCCAGTGCCTGACCCAGTTTATAATGTTCACTGACCGCTGCATCGCCAAGCTCAGCAATGTCGCCCAGTACCAGTATGGTTTGACCTGCTTCACACCCCAGTACGTCCGCCGCCACCAGCATAGAAGTCGGGTTAGCATTGTAGGTGTCATCAATGAGTAAATGCTCGCCAAAGGTAATGCGTGTCAGCCGTCCTTTGGGGGCTGTGGCGTTTTCTAGCCCTGACTTGATAACCTCTATGGATACGCCCAGTGCTGTTGCACAGCTTGCCGCCGCTAGGGCGTTGGTCACATTATGCTCACCCACAAACGGCAAACACACACCTATCTCATCAAATTCATCAATCGCCAAATTCACCGTCAAATTAAAGGTGCTGTGCGTATTTTCTACTTCTATATCATCGGCAAACACATCGCCCATGACCAGCACGCTATCCATCTTGGACAGCTCATCAATTTCCGCTTGGGAAAGTCTTGAAAAATCAATCGCTTCGTTTGTTGGCGTGGCTTTTTCACCAAAGGTGATGTGATGGTGGGTGAATTTGTCTGCTTGTTTTGATAGTAGCTCAAAAAACTCATCGCCAAATGGCACCACCGCCACACCTGTATCGGTTAAGCCCTGATAAACTTCTGCCTTGGCACGGGCGATGTTCTCACGTCCGCCAAACTCGCCCAAATGAGCCGTGCCGATATTAAGCACACACGCCACATCAGGATGCACAAGCCCTGTGGTATAAGCAATCTCTCCCACATGGTTCGCCCCAAGCTCCATCACCGCAAAACGATGCTCATCGGTGAGTTCAAGCAGCATCATCGGCACGCCAAGGTCGTTGTTAAGATTGCCCCGTGTGATAAGCGTGGGCGCAATTTGACTAAAAATCGCCCCAAGCATTTCTTTGGTGGTGGTCTTACCGCTTGACCCTGTCAGGGCAATCACCGTCAAATCAGGGTGCACATCACGGCGGTATCTGCCAAGCTGCCCTAAGGCAAGGCGAGTGTCGGATACGACAATTTGGGCAAACGCCCCCACAGGATAACTGGTGATGGCAAGGCTTGCCCCTTTGTCAAAGGCGGCTGCCACATAATCATGCCCATCAAAATTATCACCCTTTAATGCCAAAAAAATATCGCCCACTTTTATCTTGCGAGTATCGGTGGTGATACGAGTGCTTTGAGTAAAGGTAACGCCATGGTGCCAAGTGGGGGCAAGCTCAGAAAGAGCCTTAGTTAAGTTGTCGGTTTGCCAGATATAGGGGGTCATAGGTTTCTCTAAATTAACTGTTTAAATTTATCTAAAATTTCTTTTTCTCTTTTGTCAATTACTTTTAAAAAATTTTTAAAATCCAAACTTTCATCAGTTGGTATGAATTGACCTTGCAAGTACTTTGCACGCTCTCTATCATCTGGATATTTTTCAATCAACCATTGCTCAAAATCAGAATCTGACTTAGCATTGTTTTTATTACTCAATAAAAGCTGAATATTACCAATAGAATTCATTTTTGCTTGATACAATTTTTTCTCATCATCAGAAAGGCCAAGTTTATTTAATTTTGACTCTGAAAATAGATTTTTTGCAAAAATATGGTCTTGGTGATATATATGCTCTGGTATTTTTCCAGAATATAATAAGGCTAATAAAAGATAGGTATTTGATTTACCATACTGAAAATCTAAAATAAATTTACAATCTTCATTGGTAGAAAAATATATTGATTTATTTGGAAAATCTTCTTTTATTTTCTCAACAATTTCTTTTAAAGGAAAATTATTTAATGGTGAAATTTCTTTAATGCAATCACGAACCACTTTTAGCACATTATCAGATTGACCACTAAAAGTTTGTTTAATGGTTGTTCTGACAATCCATTTGTAGATTAATCCTCTATCTTCTTCAAACGATACGCTATCTACAAAATTTTCTGGGTTTTCTTTTTTATAAATATAATAAATAATAGGTATTAGACTATTATAAGATGATATTTTATCTTTATCCAAGCCAATATGTTTTAATAATTTAAATAATATATTTATAGAAGATTTTATGCTATCCCAATTATCTTCTATTATTTTCATATTTGACTTATTGAAATTTTGAACTCTAAACGCAACATCCAAATCGCTTAACGCCAAACAGCATTTTAGAACAAAGTCCTTACTAATATTAAAACCAAAATCTGCTTTAATATCAGTAAGCAAACTTTGAATTTCGCGACGTGCATCCCTATCTTTCCAATCCGTAGTTGCAATGGACATTAGTAGGTCAGAGTGGCTCAATTTAGTGCCGCCACTATTAATGCGCACAAAAATTTGTAAAACTTTATTCAAGTCATCGCTTTGTTCAAGATGAAAGTTAATCACTTTTTCTTCATGTATAAGATTGTACAGATCTGTTAAGTTATCCTGTGCTTTTTCAAAATCATCCCCCATTTCATCAAAGAATTGATTTGCAATTTTCGTTGCTTGGCTAGATTTTTGCAAATCAAAGATTTCTTTAACCTTAAAATACCTTTTTATAGATTCGTGTTCTTTATCATTTTTTATTTTTTGTTCATTATATTTTTTATCTTCATCAGCAGTTAAAAAACGAAATTCGTATTTTTCTTCCGTAGAACCCTCCTGAACCCCTCCTGATAAAAGATTAAAATACAGCTCTTTTGCTAGGTATTCATCTTTATAAGGTTGTTTTATTGTATAATCGCCTTTTAAGGCAATGTACAAAGATGTTAGACGCTGCTGACCATCTAAAATTGCAATAATTTTATCTTTATCAATATCTTCATAAAGTTCATTATAGCGATGCTTTTTTTCATGATAATTCTTGATAAATTTATAGAATTTAAATTTATCAATATTATCATTATCCACTTCCCAAAATAAAAATGAGCTGATCGGAAACCCCTGCATCAGAGAGTCAAATAAAGACTCTATTTGTTCGGTCTTCCAAACAAATTCACGTTGAATCGCAGGAATGGCGTATTCTCCCTTTGAAATACGCTGTACGCAATCTTTAATTGTACTACTTTGATAATTCATAATTTAACTCCTAAATAAAAACTATGGTGACTTAATCATCAACTCCTGTACCACCGCCACATCATCAAAGTCATGGCGTACGCCGTTGATTTCTTGATAGGTTTCATGTCCTTTGCCTGCGATGACCACAATATCATCGGCGTTGGCATGACGTATGGCATAAGCGATGGCTTTTTTGCGGTCGGGTTCTATCTCAATTTTGTAATGCTCTTCACAAGTCAAGCCCACCTGCATGTCCTTTAAAATCGCCAACGGGTCTTCACTTCTGGGATTATCCGCGGTCAAAATCACTTTATCTGCCAAAGTCACGCCTGCCTTTGCCATCAAGGGGCGTTTGCCTTTGTCTCTGTCGCCCCCACAGCCAAACACCGCCCACAGCTTGCCTGTGCAATGAGCTTTTAGGCTGCTTAATACTTGGGTGAGTGCGTCAGGCGTATGGGCATAATCCACAATAAAACAGCCCTTATCGGTTGCCACTTTTTGCATACGCCCTCTTGCTCCGACTAGCTTTGAGACGATGTTTGGCAATTTGGCAAAGTCATCAGGATACAACACCAAAAAGCCCGCCATACTCGCTAGTAAATTGCCCACATTAAACAGTCCAAGTAGCGGCGATGTCAAAGACAACTGCCCAAATGGTGTCGCCACTTGCATGGCCACCCCCGACAAACTGGGGCGAATG
>JBHCFR010000061.1:0-15811 GCA_041801945.1 Moraxella sp.
AAACAGTCTATCTCCCCCGCCCAAGCCATCGCCATCAGTCTAGGCTCTATGATTGGTTGGGGGGCGTTTGTGATGCCGGGTGATTTGTTTTTAAAGCAGACCAATTTTTTAGGCTCACTGCTTGCCTTTACCATTGGTACGATTTTAATTGTGCTCGTAGCACGCTCCTACATCCGCTTGATGAGCAAAGAACATGACCGTAGTGGCGGTGCGGTGGCGTGGGTGGCACACTATGTTGGACGCAGGCACGCCTTTGTTTATAGCTGGAGCATTCTGATCGGCTATCTGGCGATTGTGGCACTAAACGCCTCCGCGATTGTGCTGCTGCTCCGTACATTACTGCCTGACAGTTGGCAGTTTGTGCATTTATATCAAATCAATGGCTGGGATGTGTACTTAAATGAGCTTGCCGCCTCGCTCTTGGCGTTGTTTATTTTCGCTGTTGTCAATCACAAAGGACTAAAAACAGGGGCGAGTGCTCAGCTTGTCATCTCGTTGACCATGGTGATTGCCATTGCTGTGCTGACCGTGATGTCGCTGTCTTCTGCCACGCATTATGTCCCTGACGTGAGTGCTGAGCTGCCTGCCTTAGGCAGCCTGTCTTGGCTTGCGGTCCTAGCGGTCGCACCTTGGGCTTATGTTGGCTTTGAGACCACACCACACATCGCCAAGAACATCCGCAACTCACAACAAAAAACCAAAAACATCGTCTATCTGTCACTCATTTCTGGCTTTTTTTGCTATATTTTGGTGAATTATTTTACCGCCTTAAATTTCGGCTTTGATTATGCTGCCATCGGTCAGTCTGTCTGGGCGACAGGTGAGGGCATTCGTCAGCAAGCAGGCACGGTTGGCATGGTGATTTTGACCTTGGCGATGACAGGGGCGATTCTAAGCGGGATTAATGGCTTTATGCTCTCATCGATGAAACTCATCGAGGCAATGAATGAGATGGGCTTGACACCAAAACCTGTTAAAGAGTGGTTTCGTCAGTCTAGCACCATCCCACCCTTGGCTCTGACCAGTGTGATATTTCTCGTCTGTGCGATGATATCTTTACTTGGACGCAACCATTTGCTCACTTTGGTGAATGTGGCGTCTTTGGGCATTGCCTTGGGCTTTATTTACATCGTCTGGGCGGACATCTCCTCGCAGCGTCAAAGACAAGAGAAGGTTGGCATTTTAAGCTATTTTGCCCTAGCCGCCAGTGTGCTGTTTGTTGGTTTGGTTTTTTAACCATCAATGCTGCTCTTCTCTGATAAATGAGCACACAAGCCAATCCCCACTCTTTATCCACAGCCATCTTGCTATCTGATGGATCATCAAAAGCGGTATTGGCTTTGTGCTGATAAGGGTTTTGTGCTACAATAGCCCTCGCGTTATGCACCCATCAGCCAGTTGGGCGATTGCCCATAGCCAAAAGGATTTTTTATGACCATCATCAAACAAGAAGATTTTATCCAGTCTATCGCCGATGCCTTTCAATACATCAGCTACTATCACCCCACCGATTATATTGAGGCTTTGGTAGAAGCCTTAGAGCGCGAAGAAAACCCTGCCGCCCGTGACGCCATGACCCAAATTTTGGTCAATAGCCGTATGTGTGCCGAAGGTCATCGCCCCATTTGTCAAGATACGGGCATTGCCACCGTGTTTTTGAAGGTGGGCATGAACGTGCAATGGGACGCTAGCATGAGCGTATCCGAGATGGTCAATGAAGGCGTACGCCGTGCCTACAACCACCCTGATAACAAGCTGCGCGCGTCTGTGCTTGCCGACCCTGCGGGCAAACGCACCAACACCAAAGACAACACCCCTGCGGTCATTCATATGGAAATCGTGGCAGGCGATACGGTGGACGTCACCTGTGCAGCCAAAGGCGGTGGCAGCGAGAACAAATCCAAACTTGCCATGCTAAACCCATCGGATAGTATCGTGGATTGGGTACTGAAAACCATTCCTGAGATGGGTGCAGGTTGGTGTCCCCCTGGGATTTTGGGCATTGGCATTGGTGGCACGCCTGAAAAAGCGGCACTGCTTGCCAAAGAGTCCTTGATGAGCCACATTGACATTCAAAAGCTCAAAGAAAAAGCCGACAGTGGTGCTGAGCTGTCCACCACCGAAGCGCTACGCCTTGAACTCTATGAAAAAGTGAACGCCCTAGGTATTGGCGCGCAGGGACTTGGCGGACTCACCACCGTGCTAGATGTCAAGATTTTGGATTATCCTACGCACGCAGCATCTAAGCCGATTGCCATGATTCCCAACTGTGCTGCCACGCGTCATATTCACTTTGAATTAGATGGCACAGGCGCTGCCAAGCTTACCCCACCAAGCCTAGATGTGTATCCTGACATCACGTATAACCCTGATAATGGCATTCGTGTCAATGTGGATACCCTAACCAAAGACGAAGTGGCAAACTGGAAAACAGGCGATGTGCTGCTACTATCGGGCAAAATCTATACAGGGCGAGACGCCGCCCACAAACGCATGACCGACATGCTAAATAACGGCGAAACCTTACCCGTGGACTTTACTAATAAGCTCATCTACTATGTTGGACCAGTGGACCCTGTGCGTGATGAAGTGGTAGGACCCGCTGGACCCACCACCGCCACGCGTATGGATAAATTCACTCGCCAAATGCTAGAACAAACAGGGCTACTTGGCATGATTGGTAAGTCTGAGCGTGGGGCGGCAGCGTGTCAGGCGATTGCTGATAACAAAGCGGTGTATCTGATGGCGGTGGGCGGCTCGGCGTATCTGGTATCCAAAGCCATTAAAGAAGCCAAAGTGGTGGCATTTCCTGAGCTTGGCATGGAAGCGATTTATGAATTTGAAGTCAAAGACATGCCTGTGACCGTTGCGGTAGACAGTAACGGCACCTCGGTACACGCCACCGCCCCCAAAATTTGGCAAGCCAAAATCGGTAAGATTCCTGTGGTGGAAGAATAATCATTACTTGATTGCTTAATCTGCCATACCCCTTTTATTAAGTTAAAAGGGGTTTGTTTATGGTGAATACATATGCAATGACCAAAATAACCACATCTTTTAACCCAACAGCACGTGATTTGAGTCATAAATTTAGCTTATATGTCCACTGCCACACGGTGATCATCTTTATCGTCGATGTAGTGAGAATGCGATGAGATAGAGTCCATAGGTTCGTGCTCGTCAAGCCGACCATCAAGCCAAACCATCAAGGTACGTGCTTTTGGCTTGGCTCAATCACCACTGGCAGCACCAAACCACGTCCAAACTCGCCCTCAAAGACATAATCCGACTTGTCCGCCACCACATCAGAGGTGGTCGTGATGATAAGACTCATGTCCGCCCCATCTGTCAAGCGATGGGCGACATATTGACCGTTTTTGAGCTGATCCAAAATCTTGCTTAGCACCTCAGGGCTTGCCATGCTGATGACAATGCTGTGCTGTGCTTGCTGATCGGTGATGTGATAGGCTTTGGCGTAGTTCTTGACCGCCGTGCTATCAAGTGCGATGGGATAGGGATAATTGGTCAAATCTGCCTTGGGTGTGCTCGTGTGGACGATGGACCAGTCTATTTGGGTTTTACCATCGGCGGTGGTGATGGGCTTGATGTCTGCCTCATCGCTGCTGTCATCCAATGCGTCTAGCTCGTCGGCTAAGGCACCTAGGTCATGTGGATTGTCTTGTGCGTGGTCGGTTGATAAGGTGGGCTTGGCAGACTGATGAGCGGGCTCATCGTGAGTCTTTTGAGCGTGATGATTGGTGGTGGATTTGCCACAAGCAGTCAGTAATAAGCAAGCGATAAGGGCAGCGATAGCAAGGATGAATTTTGTCATGATGAAAGAGGGGTAAATCAAACCAGAAAATAAGCCCTATTTTAGCAAAAATCCCACCAAAAATCTTGCCTGCATGAGCATCGTCTCTCGTGCTTTGTCAAATATGCTTTAAGAGCACCTTAGAGTTTCGTCCATTATGCCACTTCTCATAACGTCCGACTGGCAGCTCATCAGGTGTCGTCTCATGAAACCCATGCTCAATAAACCAATGCAAGGTGCGTGTCGTCAAGGCAAACAGGCGACGTTTTCCCCTGTCTTTTGCCTCATTTTCAATGAATTTTAATAAATTCTCCCCTCTCTTGCCACTTCTGTATTTGACATCGATGGCGATGCTGGCGATTTCAGCGGCGTCCTCCCCCAAATCATAAAGGCAAGCACAGCCGATGATTCGCCCATCTCTTTCTATCACAAAATAAGCGTCAATGTCTCTTTCAATATCAGCCTCGTGACGCATCACCAAGATGCCTTGGGCTTCTAAGGGTCTGATGAGTGCCACAATACCCAAAATATCATCCACGCTCGCCCCTCTGATGTGGTCATAGGCGTGCAGACTGATGAGCGTGCCGGTACCATCGGTAGTGAACAGCTCACCAAGCAAGGCATCTTTTTTATCAAAATCAATGAGTTGCACACGTGCCACGCCCTGCTCACACGCATAAAAGGCGTTATTTAACACAGGGCTTTCATGGGTTGTAACGTCTTCAATGGTCAGCTCCCTGATGAGCCTGCCCTCTGTGTCGGTCAGGGCTTTATCCAAAAAGATGAGCTTGTCCGCCCCGATACAGACCGCAACATGGGTGGCGACATCTTGGGCATCTAGGTTAAAAAGCTCGCCTGTCGCCGAAAAACCGATACAGCTGATGATGACGATGTGATGATTGTCAAGGCTATGACGTATGGCAACATCATCAATCCGCCGAACCTCCCCTGTTTGCATGAAGTCCACACCATGACGCACGCCAAATGGCTTGGCACTGACAAAGTTGCCCGTGATGGTGCTGATTTTTGCCCCAAATAAGGGCGTATTGGCAAGCCCCTTTGAAAACTCGCCCTGAATTTTTAGGGTGAGCTGCCCCACTGCTGCGAGCACGACTGGCATGACAGTAGCCGGCGTGATACGCACACCATCAAAAAAAGGCGTCTCATCTGCCAGTCCTGCCTTTGCCAGTGCTTCGTTCAGCTGAACTCTCGCACCGTGCACGAGCACCAAGCGAATGCCCAGACTGTGAAGCAGTGCCAAATCCTGCACTAATGTGGCAAAATTAGCGTGAGCTATCGCCTCCCCTGTGATCATGATGACAAAGGTCTTACCTCTGTGCGTGTTAATATAAGGCAAAGAGTGGCGAAACCAATGGATGGGGTTTGAGAGATGAGCGTGGGTCATGGCAGTCTGTCTTGATGTCTTGTGCAGATTTTACTATAATTTTTTCAAAAAAACTTCACAAATCATCCGCATGACAAGACAAAATCCTCCCAGCATCCACCTAAGCAGGCGAACACGACAAAGAGCAGACAAAGAACAGACAAAGAACATTGGTTAAATCCATCAAAATCAGCTATACTAATCACCGATCAAACAACTTAATCTAGTCAAGAGAACATCATGAATCAACGCTTACAACGCCTAGCCGACCAGATACAACGCACCTTATCCGTACTTATCCGTGATGAGCTAAATGACCCACGTTTGACAGGATTGGTGACCATCTCCTCGGTTAAGGTCAGTCCTGATTTGGGTTATGCTGACATTTATGTGACCATTTTAGAGCCCACTGCCGATGGTGGCATGAACATTGACGCCCATCGTGATAGCCTAGACGTGCTAAAAAAGGCATCAGGCTTTTTACGCACGGAGCTCTCTGCCACCATGAAAACTCGCACCACGCCACGCCTTAGATTTCATTATGATGAAGTGACCGCACATGGCAATCACATGATGAATTTGGTCAATGAGGCAATGCAAAAAACGGGCAGCACCGAGACTGATGACATGGATAACACCCCATGATAAAGCAGCCCGTCTCGGGCGTGCTGCTCTTTAATAAACCCTGCGGCATCAGCTCACACACTGCTTTATCAAAGGTCAAACGACTGTTCATGTCGCCAGAGCATGACAGCAAAAAAGCAGGTCACACAGGCACGCTTGACCCCATGGCGACAGGGCTCTTACCCATTTGTTTTGGTGGGGCGACCAAGTTTAGCAGTTTTGGACTAGACGCTGATAAAGGCTATACCGCCACCATCTGTCTTGGGCATCAAACTGACACAGGCGACAAAGATGGACGCATCATCCACTCACTTGCCGTCCCTGATTTTCATCAAAGTAGGCTTGATGTCATCGCCCAGACGTTGTTAGGTGAACAAAGCCAAATCCCACCCATGTACTCCGCCCTAAAAAAAGACGGCAAAAAACTCTATGAATACGCCCGAGAGGGTATAGACATACAGAGGTTGGCTCGCCCTATTACCCTTCATGAGATTAGCCTAACCAAGATAGATGGGCATCACATCACACTCTGCGTCGTCTGCTCTAAGGGCACCTATGTGCGAGTACTGGGCGAGGACATTGCTGTGGCACTCGGCACAGTAGGACATCTAACGACGCTTCATCGTACGCTAACGGGCGGATTTGATGTGGCAGATGCCATAGGGCTAGATGAATTGGCAGAGATGACATTTGAAGAGCGTTTTGCCAAACTGCTGCCGACAGATGTGCTGCTACGTCATTTACCCGCACTTATATTAGATAAGGGTGAGGCGGCACGCATTCGGCTGGGGCAGCGTCTGAATGTCAAAGACCGACTGGGTGATTGGTGTTTTGACGAAGAAATTTTGCAAACTCGCCTATATGCCAACGATGATTTTATTGGGCTAGGTCAAGTAGCATCCAGTGGACGTTTGCAGCCCGTCAAAGTGGTACAAGGATAGTATCTCCCATAGTCACACCAAAAGAGAACTCGTTAAGGGGTTTTGATTTTTGATGAGCATTTAATGCTTTTTCGCTTTTTGTGTGTTATAATAGCAAAATTGCCTTGTTCATGTCGGACAGGCTTAGGCAGACCTTAGCAATGCGATGTCTGCCTGTATTTTGTTGCATTGCATATTTTAAGGATTAGTCATGCTAACCAACCAACAACGTGAAGAAATCATCGCCAAATTCAAACGCGCTGAGAATGACACAGGTAGCCCAGAAGTGCAAGTGGCACTATTAACCGCTCGCATTAACGACCTACAAGACCATTTTAAGGCTCACAAAGCTGACCATCACAGCCGTCGTGGACTGATTCGCATGGTCAACCAACGTCGTAAACTTCTTGACTATCTGAAAGGTAAAGACCTAGATCGTTACACCGCTCTTATCGGTGCACTTGGGCTACGCCGTTAATTTTAGATGTCAGTCTAACAAAACGGCGTGCCTGTGCGTGCCGTTTTGTTGTTTTTATCATTTATTGATGGGCGTGGCATTTAGAACTCTAAGAGATGTTTTTGGGTGTGAAGAGGATGACAAAAGACATCTCTTAGGGCTTTAAATCATCTTATCAATAAATAAAGCAATTTTTAAAAGGAAAACCTATGTTTAATATCGTTCGCCAAGAATTCCAATATGGCAACCAACAAGTCGTCCTAGAAACAGGTCGCATCGCACGTCAAGCCAATAGCGTATTGGTTCACATGGGTGATGTCACCGTGCTTGTGGCGGTGGTGGTTCGCCCTGAGGCAGTTGCAGGACAAAACTTCTTCCCCCTAACCGTCAATTATCAAGAAAAAATGTACGCTTCTGGCAAAATCCCCGGTGGCTATGGCAAACGTGAAGGTCGTGCTAGCGAGTTTGAGACCTTGACCAGTCGCTTAATTGATCGTCCCATCCGCCCCCTATTCCCAGAAGGTTATTATAACGAAATCCAAGTAACCGCCACCGTAATCTCCTCTGGTAAGACCCAAGATGCCGACATTGCCGCCATGATTGGTGCGTCTGCGGCACTTGCCATCTCCCCTGCCCCGTTTAACGGTCCGATTGGGGCGGCTCGTGTGGGCTTTATTGGTAACGAATACATTCTAAACCCAACCCTTGCCCAGATGAAAGACAGCTCACTTGACTTGGTCGTGGCAGGCACTCAATCAGCGGTGCTGATGGTTGAGTCAGAGGCCGATGAACTCTCCGAAGACCAAATGCTCGGTGCCGTGCTCTACGGACACGCCCAACAGCAAATCGTGATTGACAATATCAACACTTTTGCTGCCGCTGTTGGCAATGCCAAAGCAGAATTTGTTGCCCCTGCCATCAACGACGCACTAAACCATGAGTTAAAAGAGAAATTCACCGATAAAGTCAGTGAAGCTTACACCATCACTGTCAAACAAGACCGTTATGCCCGCCTAGATGAGCTGGCAGATGAAGCGTTGACACTTGCCGGCGATGAGGCAAGCGAAGAGTATGCCGATAAAGCCGCTCAAATCAAAGAACTCTTTGAGACGCTAAAATACCGCACCGTGCGTGATAACATCTTATCTGGCAAACCTCGTATTGACGGACGTGACTTGGAGACAGTGCGTGCACTTGACATTCAAGTAGGTGTATTACCCTATACGCATGGCTCGGCTCTGTTCACTCGTGGCGAAACCCAAGCCCTTGTCACCACCACGCTTGGCACCAGCCGTGACGTGAACCTTGTGGACAGCCTATCAGGCACCAAACAAGACCATTTCATGCTGCATTATAACTTCCCGCATTATTCTGTGGGTGAGACAGGTCGTGAGGGTGGACCCAAACGCCGTGAAATCGGTCATGGTCGCCTCGCACGTCGTGGCGTACAAGCCGTTCTGCCTAAGGCGGACAGATTCCCTTATACCATTCGTGTCGTCTCTGACATCACCGAATCCAACGGCTCATCTTCTATGGCGAGCGTTTGTGGTGCTTCACTGTCTCTCATGGATGCTGGCGTACCCCTTAAAGCACCTGTGGCAGGCATCGCCATGGGTCTGGTCAAAGAAGGTGAGCGTTTTGCCGTCCTATCTGACATCTTGGGCGATGAGGATCATTTGGGCGACATGGACTTTAAGGTGGCAGGTTCGGTCAATGGTATCACCGCCCTGCAAATGGACATTAAGATTGAAGGCATCACCGCCGACATCATGGAACAAGCACTCAAACAAGCTCATGCAGGACGCATTCATATCCTAAATGCCATGAACGAGGTGATTGCCACCTCTCGCACCGAGATTAATGCTTACGCACCAAACTACGCCACCATTGAAATCAACCCTGAAAAAATCCGTGACGTGATTGGCAAAGGTGGTGCGACCATCCGTGCCCTAACCGAAGAGACAGGGGCAACGGTGGATATTGATGACAATGGGGTTATTCGTATCTTTGGCGAGTCCAAAGCCTCCACTCGTGCCGCCATTGCCAAAATTGAGGCACTCACTGCTGAGGTGGAAGTGGGTGCCGTTTATACAGGTACGGTTGCTCGTATTGTGGAATTTGGGGCGTTTGTCACCATCTTGCCCGGCACAGACGGCTTGGTGCACATCAGCCAAATCTCTGATGAGCGTGTGGAGAACGTGACTGACCACCTAAAAGAGGGGCAAACCATCAAAGTTCAGGTGCAAGACATTGACAATCGTGGACGCATTAAGCTGACCATGAAAGGCATTGAGCAGTAATGCGTGGTAATTGATGTGACATCAAAATTGCCCTTATCTTGGTAAGGGCAATTTTTTTGGGGCACATCATGGGAGACAGTCTGATACCGCAGCCGATGCGCTGATGATAGACCTAAAAACCACGATGAAGATTCATGGACAGGTGTCTTTTTAAATTCTCCCTTGCTTGATTTTCTAGTTTATCATAAAAATAATCCGTCAAATAAATCCTGTCTTTACGGTAAAATGACCTTAACACGGATTGTCTTTTGATGTGGTAAATCAAGCCATTCACCCAAGCGTATTCTTGCCTGATTTGGGCGTCATACTCATCAAACCTGTCAGGCTGACTGCCTAATATCGCCAAATCAATGTCAAGCAAATAATCCAAGTCGTGTTGATGGCTGCCTGTTAAAAGATTGGTGTGATTTTTGGTGGCAAGAATATACTCATGGATGACGGCGATTTTCTCATCAGATAAAACACCTTGTAAATCCGCTGCCATCTTATTGGCACTGTCCTGTTCGTTACTGCTGCTTTTGGGGTCATAAATCACGTCATGATAAAATAGGGCGATGAGAACCAAATCTGGGTGATGAAGCCTGTCTTTGATGTCATCAAACCACGACAAGCATTCATATAAATGCCTGATGTTGTGATAATGCCTGTGCGCCTCTTGGTAGTGCGTGATGAGGTCATCAAACAAATGACGATATTTTTGATAAAATACGGTTTGAAAGTGGGTGTGCAAATAATCAATCATGGCTGTGGTTCATGGCAATGAAGGCTGATATTCTCTCTTAGCTATTTTAGCACATCTACACGTCTGCCAGTTCATCGTATGGCATGTCTTCTGCTGCTCTTTTATTTGGGATAATCAAGAGCGTGACCTACTTGGTTTAGATCATCCATTTTTCCCTTTATCAATAGGCGAAGCTTTGCTAAACTAACCTACTCTCACACCTACCAACGATTCTCATGACTCATCCACCCTCCAATCCCAACATTCATCATAGCAAAGTGGTGCGAGGGCTGTTCTTTGTGCTCGGCATGGCATCATTCCTGCTTGCTCTGGTGGGATTCATCACCCCTGTACTGCCGACCACACCTTTTATTTTATTGGCGGGCTTTTGTTGGATGAGAAGCTCACGGCGATTTTATGCATGGCTTAGAGAACATCGGCTGTTTGGCAAGATGGTAGGTGACTGGCAAGAGCGTCATGCCATACCTCGCTCTGCCAAATATGCAGCGTGGGGCATGATGACGCTGTCATCGGCTTTGTTATTTTATAGACTGCCCTCCGATAAGCTTTGGATGGCAGGACTTGCGAGCGTCTTGTGCTTGATTGCGGCGATATGGATGGCAAGCCTGCCCGATGCTTGACGAAGATTGGTCATCGCACACGGACAACGGGTTTTATCGCACCACCAAAGCACGCCATCATTAAAAAAACCGCCCAAACTATTTGAGCGGTTTTAGTGCCTAGTCTTGGCTTAGCCTTGATGCTTAGTCTTGATCGTCTAAGGGAGTCTCAGGTGCTGCGTCCTTATCCTTAGGCTTGCGTTTGACCACTTCTGCCTTCTGTGCTGCTTTGGATGTTCTCTTGGCAGGTGCCTTAGGCGATTTGGGGGATTTTGGTTTGGTGGTTTTGGGTTTTTTGGGCGTCACCAGATTTAAAATCCCCGTAGGCTGTAACAACTGACCTGAGACACTCTCAATCATGTCTTTGTAGCTGGCAGAACTCGGTTTATTCGCCTCATCCTCCGTGTCATCATCGCTGTCGCCCTCATCACGCTTCATGTCGTCCTCTGTACGCTCATGATTTTGGTGAATCAGCTCATCCAATGTCTGCACCAGTGATTCTAGGGCAGATTCAGCAGAGTCCAACACACCGCTCACAACATCGCCGACAGTGGTTGGTGTAGAGTCAAGTGCGGCAAGCTCCTCTTGCTCCTCTGAGGTTGTTGGGGCTTCTAGAACTGGCGTGTCCTCAGAGGTTAGAGAGTCTGATACTGGGCGATGTTCAAGGCTGTCTATGCCGTCAAGCATTTCTTGGGCTTGTTCGCTGACACTTGCCACCTCATGGACATTCACGACATTGGCAGTCTTTGTCTCGGACTCATCAGCTAACCGCTGATCCAAATCGGGATGCTGTCCGCGTGGGTCGTTGCTAGCACGCAGGGCGATGGGTCGTGGCATCACCTCGGTCTTACCCTGCATGATTTGCCATGTGCCATCAGAGGCGGTGAGCTGTTTGAAGTTTGCCAAATATTCATCCGACAGAGGGGCGTAGCCATAGTTGGCAAACTCTTTGGCAAACATTTGCTCAAAATCCTGCTCCACGCTTGATGTCGCCTCATGGCTTGGGGCGACAGTCTCCTGCCGAGCTTGATTGGCAGTCATGGCACGCAAAAAGGTGACCACAAAATCATCACGCCAATGAGCATCTAGCCCATCGCCCAGCACCTCTTGGATGAACTCGCCTGCCGTGCCTTTGAGGCTGGCAGAATGAGTGACGAGGGAGATTGGCTCATCCTTCTTATCATCAAGCGTCAAGCTTAGCTGTTCACGCAAAGCCCGAGCGACCACGCGAGGGTCATTGATGGCTTTTTGCATCTCTTTGGCAAGAGCAAGAAGACGCTCTGACCTCATCTCTTTGCCATTCTCCAAGGCGACATCGTGACTACTTTTCGGGGTGGGTGCATAAGTATCTGCTACTATCTTAGACGCTTCACGCTCATTCGTGCCACCGTCTGTAACCACTGTGCCTTCATGAGCAGCCAACGCCTTAGCGTCCGCCATGTCTACTGCGGTCACGTTCTTTGAGGTGCCCTCTGTCATCTCATGCTTGGCGATACGCTTTGATTTTGGCTGACTGCCATCAAGCGAGAGGTGCACGGTCTTGGTCGCAGACTTGGATTCGTTGATGGGGGTGACATGCAGCACCACTTCATCAGGGTTGCTCGGCTTGTCAGAGGTACGCTCAGCTCTCTTGGGCTGTACGCCGTTTGATTTGCCTTTATCAGACTTATGAGCATCAGCGTGCTTGTCTGCCGCTCTGTCGTTTGGTGCTTTGTCGGCTTTTGGCGTCTTATGCTCATCAAGATCAGACGTTTGGTCTGTCTTATCAGCAAAGGTCAGTGTCTCACCACGCACCATCTCAGATCTGGGTTCACGCTGAGAATGAGCCTCACGTTTGGGATGATCCTGTTCTTTTTTGCGGCGATCGGTTTTGTCGGTTTTGGTTTTGGTGTCTTTGTCAAAAACTTGCTCTGTCTCACGCTTATCCGCTTTGTCTTTGTTGTCGCCATCGGTATAATCACGTTTGACTTTTTTCTTGTGCTTATCATCACGCTCTGTGCGGCTTGGGCGTTCTGGTTTGTCACTGGTTTTGTCGTTTGGTTTATCATGGCTTTTGCCAGACTCCAAGTCTTGTTTTGTGCCGGTCAATGCCAGTGTGCCAAAGGCTCCCAAACTGGCTCTGCCTTCATTGACGATGGCTTCAATGGCACTGGCGGCATCTTGGTTATTTAAAACAGAGGCAAGACGCGCCTGTGGCTTGGGGGCAA
This sequence comes from Moraxella sp., assembly GCA_041801945.1. Taxonomy (GTDB): domain Bacteria; phylum Pseudomonadota; class Gammaproteobacteria; order Pseudomonadales; family Moraxellaceae; genus Moraxella. The sequence goes on from JBHCFR010000061.1 coordinate 13,045, forward strand.
ACAGATTGGATAGCCATGCCACGGCTTTGACTTCTTGGGCGGGCTCTTTTAGCTCGGCTCTGTCTTTGCCATCTTTGTCTTTGATGACGTCTTTTTGGGTTTTGGTGTTGGCAGTATCCGCCTTTTGCCAACGATTGACCCCCGAGGTTGGTTCATCGGTTTTGGTCTGCCAATTGACCTCATAGCCACGATCGCCTGCCTCTTTTTCTTCCATGTCCACGATGCGATCATAGCTGGATGGGGCAAAACCATCAGGATTGAAGTGCAGGCTAAAATTGGGGCTTTCTAGATGAGCATGAGGTAAAATCGTAATGCGTGTGCCACTGTCTTGCTCCAAATACACCAAACTTTCACGCTTTTCATTGAGTAAAAATGCGGCAATCTCCGTTGGCACTTCTGCTTGTATCTCGCCCATACGCTCTTTTAGGGCGATTTGCTCTATCTGACGCATGATGGACAAGGCAAGCGATCGCAAATCTCGTATCATGCCATTACCATGACATCGTGGGCAGATGTATCCTGTGGATTCTTCTAGGGAGGGGCGTAGTCGCTGACGACTCATCTCCATGAGTCCAAACTTACTAATCTCAGCAAACTGCACTCGCGCACGATCATAACGTGTGGCATCAATCAGGCGTTTCTCCACCTCTTTTTGATGACGCACGTCATTCATGTCAATAAAATCAATGACAATCAAACCGCCCATGTCTCTAAGACGCAGCTGACGGGCAATCTCATCGGCGGCTTCTAGGTTGGTGTGATAAGCGGTCTCTGCCACGTCCGAGCCTTTGGTAGATTTGGCGGAGTTAATGTCAATGGCAACCATCGCTTCGGTCTGGTCGATGACGATAGAGCCCCCAGACGGCAAACGCACTTCACGCTGATAGGCTGTCTCAATCTGGCGTTCAATGCCAAAGCGTGCAAACAGAGGTTCGTAGTCGGTATATTTACGCAGTTTGCCCATTTGGGTTGGCATGACAGAGGCGATAAAATGTGCCGCTTCATTATAAGCATTCTCGCTGTCTATCCACACCTCATCGATGTCATCACGCAGGTAGTCTCGCACAGCACGCGTGACCACGCCTGCCTCTTGATGGACAAGGCAGGGGCTGGGGCGAGTACGGTTTTGCTCCAAGATGGACGCCCACGCATCAAGCAGATGATTTAGGTCATTCTGCAAGTCATCAAAGCCCCTGCCCAGTCCTGCTGTCCGCACGATGACACTCATGCCACGAGGAATGGAGAGGCTTGCGATGATTTGCTTCATCTCTTCTCGCACTTTGCCTGAGATTTGACGGCTGATGCCGCCTGCCTTGCTGTTATTGGGCATGAGCACCAAATAACGCCCAGCCAGTGACACATAGGTGGACAGTGCCGCCCCTTTGTTGCCTCTTTCTTCTTTTTCTACTTGGATGATGACCTCATCGCCTTCTTTGATGATGTCTCTGATGTTATCGGTGCGTGCGTTGCCTTTTAAGTATTCTGGGGCGATTTCACGAAGTGGCAAAAAACCCTGACGAGCTGAACCATATTCCACAAAAACCGCTTCAAGCGATGGCTCAACACGAGTGATGTGTCCTTTGTATATGTTGGCTTTCTTTTGTTCTCGGGTGCGATTTTCTAAGTCAAAATCGTAAAGATGATTGTCTTTGCATAGTGCCACACGAATCTCTTCGTTATGCGTGGCGTTGATGAGAATGCGTTTCATGATGTTCCTTAGCGTTAAAGTAAACATCAAGACGGTAAAATGGCGTTGCCTATATAGACAAATTAGAGGTCGGGCACAGCTACACGTCATGCCTAAGACCCATTTAGCAAGTCGCTAAATCAGTTCAACGCCAAATATTCTTTGGTTTTAAAAAGGTGGTTGTGTCAGCTCACGCAGGTGTCATCTATTGGCTTAATGATTCAAATGCAATCACATGCCAATCTTATGTCTGATGGCAGTGGTTAAGCCGTCAGACACATTTGCCTTAATGCTGATAATTCACAAAATCTGTGGCGACTTGTGGTCAGCCACGCCCAATTTTTGTATAAATTAATACAACAGATGCTTGGTCAAAGCCCTCTTCAAGGTAGCCCTTTGACCATAAACAATAACCTATTTTAATCCGACTGCTTGCACCAGTCATCACGCCAACTGCCCCTATCCTATCAATGCCAGTGTTTGTCTTGTGTCATTGTGGGGTGTTTTGGCAAATTTTTACCGTCTTGATGTGGGTGTTATAAAAATTTGTTCGGTTGCCCTTTTAATCAGTGATACAAATAAATGCCTGCCAAATTAATTGATTTTATCAATCAAAAACAGTGTATCGTTTGGCATTATCTAAAAATACGCCATTTTTGGCAAATTTACCACTTTAAAGTCGCAACGTGATAAACTATATCAGATTTGCCCGAATTTTCCTATCAAAATTTTTATTTTATTTGCAAATAATGAAAAAACCTACTGCCTCTCCCCAAAAAACCCCCCAATCTGCCGATGAAGCCATCGGTGATTTTGGGCGTGTCAATTTCATCACCGTCACCCCCAACCAAGATGGTCAGCGTATTGACAACTTTCTTTTGGCAAGGCTAAAAGGTCTGCCTCGCTCTCATTTGTACAAAATGATACGAGATGATGAGATTCGCATCAATAAAAAACGCTGCAAACCCCACCAACGCATCAGTACAGGCGACGTGGTACGCATCGCCCCCATTCGCCTGTCCACACGCGACACGCCTGTGGTGAGCGATGATTTTGCCAAAAGTTTATTGACCAAAGTAC
>JBHCFR010000062.1:0-2600 GCA_041801945.1 Moraxella sp.
CAAGAAATTGACCGCAGACAACCCAGAAGCACCCAGCCCAACCACCGTATAGTTCGCCATGATTTTCCCCTTTTAATAAACATGATTTTGATATTATTCTATCAGAATTAGGGTGGTCGTTGTTGGATTTTTGGCAAAATTGTCATATAATGACCCTAGGGCAACCCCTGCATTCATACTACCATGGATGCGTGACAATCCCTTCACACGGCTGCTGTTTGACACGGCTGCTGTTTGGGCGTTTAGGATGACCAAAACATCATTTGTGCGTCCTTCGTTGATAGGACATCAACTTGATGAACGCTCGCAGCTACTGCGATTGATTTTTTGTGACAAGCAAAGCTTAGTACACCCTAGCCATTTTAGCATCATTTACCCATAAGGATTTTTATGAAACTTGTTACCGCCATTATCAAGCCCTTTAAATTAGATGATGTCCGAGAAGCTTTGTCTGACATCGGTGTGAATGGTGTGACCATTACCGAAGTTAAGGGATTTGGTCGCCAAAAAGGACATACCGAGATGTATCGTGGGGCAGAATACGTGGTGGATTTTTTGCCAAAAATCAAACTAGAAATCGCCTGTGCTGACGACATGGCGGAGAGTATCGTCAAGGCAATCATTGATACTGCCAATACAGGTAAAATTGGCGATGGTAAGATTTTTATCACACCACTAGAGCAAGTCATTCGTATTCGCACCAGCGAGATAGATGAAAACGCATTATGACATCATCTTAGGCAGCACAGTACGCCAAGCGATAGTGTTGAACGCCTGATGATGTCATGCTTGTCAAACTGCTAGGCACGTTGCTAAACAAATCACCACACAAGTTAGCAAACAAGTTATCAAGCAAGCAGACTTGCCACTCTTGACGTCAAGCCCAGCTATCCTATGTCCGCCCTCCAAAAAACAAAAAATCACGGCATAGACCGTGATTTTTTGAGGTAAAGATGGTGTTATTGTCTAACGCCAGTCTGTGTACCTGCTTTACTTTTAATGGTGATTTGATCGCCATTTAGAGTGATGTTGGCTGTGCCCGAGATGGGTAGCGTTGGGTGCTTGCCTTTACCTGCGTATTTACCGCCGCCCTGAGCTTTAATGCCTGAGATGACTGTCATGCCCTCACGTTTTTTGACTTTTTCGGTCAAGCCCTTAGACATCACCGCTTGATAACCATCGCCTGCTTTACTAATTTTAAGAATGGCTTTGGCTTCTCCTTTTTCGCTCATCTTCCAAGTACCTACAATGGCATCATCATTGGCAAAAGCACTGGCAGACACCGCCACGCCAAGACCGATGGCAAGTAATTTGGTAAATTTCATCATGCACTCCTATGTCATCAAGATACCAAGTTATTTGTATGGCTTGTCGCAAGAGTCGCTAGGAGCCTCGCCGACAGCTGTTTTTCATTATAAACAACGCCTTTTTAAATTGCAAACATTAACTTTGTAAGTAATTCGCCTTTTTGTACTTGTTCAGTAACGATATTAAAGGCGTGATTACGATGTTCCTTATGGATTAACACAAGTTAAACATAAGTTAAGTGGTACGCTCATAAAAAGATTATCTGCCCCCGCCAGCAAAGCTCATAAAAGGATTATTTGAGTAAAGCCACCAAAAATTGCACCATGTGTGCCAAGGCAGCAAGCCAGCCTTGCGTTCTACCCTCACCCTCTTCATCGCCTGTTTGGTTGTGTACATTCTCTGACGAAGAGGGTAAGTTAAAAGCTGTGGCTTGTACCTGCGGCGATACCTGAGGCATCGCCCAAATGCCTGTGCGTGCTGACAACTCATCAAGACTGATGTGTTCTCGCACACCAGAGTCATCATTGGGGGAGTAGTACACGCCTGCACGCGCCAGTTTTGGCACATAGACCGCTTTAAAAAAATGAGTCGGCACAAGCACACCCTGACCAATCTTGGTCACTTGCCGACCTTGGAAAGCCACGCCTGTGACGACATACAGCTCACCATATTTTATCGCCATATTTCGCACTTCTTTTTCAATATCCTGCCACACACCACGATTGTGCATGCCATTTTGTGGGGCGATGTTGGCAAGACTAAAACTGTCAAACTGCTGCGAGCTGTCTGCCATGTCGCCATTAGGGGACAGATGGCCTCTGTCATACCCTGATTGGCGATAGTCATTTAGGGTCGCTCTCACCCCTATGGGCAGGCGTGTTTCCTCGTGAAAACTGTCTTTACGAGCAAGGGTGCGTGCTTGCCAAATGCGTTCTTTGGTCAAATATTGGGCAGAATAGAGCGGAGTACGTGAAACACCCGAGTAGAGTATGGCAAAGCCATGAAAGCACAGCTCATAGTTTTGGTCAGATAGCTTCTGACCTTTGTCACCCATCATCACAGGAGGCATCCCTCCATAAAAATGCTCAGGGCAACTGGCAAAGTTTTGAGCGACATTGGTTGTCGTTTGCTGCCCGATAAAGACTTCATCGGTGCTTGCTGTGGTGTTATCGCCATAGGCAACAGCGATGTTCTGATTGGGGGTGGCGTAAGCCGTCGCTGTGTTATCGCCATAAGCGATGGCGGTATTATTGGCATGAAGCACATGGGGCACTAGCAGTAGCAAAGCAGCA
>JBHCFR010000063.1:0-5673 GCA_041801945.1 Moraxella sp.
ACTTTTATTTGGAAAAATCATGAAAAGAGTCGTCATCACAGGCATGGGTATTGTCTCAAACATTGGTAATGAGCTGACCACTGTCACCGAAAATCTAAAAGCAGGTCGATCAGGCATTGTTTTTAATCAAAGCTATGTCGACAATGGTTTTAAGTCACAGGTTTCAGGATCCATCGATGTTCAAAGCTTGGACACCTCTGCCATCGATCGCAAATTAAAGCGTTTCATGTCAGATGCCAGTTTGTATGCTTATGTCAGTGCTTTGTCCGCCATACAAGATGCAGGATTGAGTCTAGAAGATGTGGCAGACAACGCACGAGTGGCGGTGGTGGCAGGCTCTGGTGGTGCTAGCACGGCTGATGTGGTCACCTCGGTGGATAATATGAAAACCAAGGGACTTCGTGGTGTGGGAGCGATGGCAGTGCCAAAAATCATGAGCAGTACTGTATCTGCGACACTCGCCACAGGACTAAAAATCAAAGGCATCAGCTACTCACTGTCGTCCGCCTGTGCCACATCTAGCCACTGCATCGGTCATGCGATGGAGCTCATCGCTCTTGGTAAGGCGGATGTGGTGCTGGCAGGTGGGGGAGAGAGTGAGCACTGGACTCAGTCGTGTATGTTTGATGCCATGGGAGCGATGAGTACGCAGTATAATGACACACCGACCACAGCAAGTCGTCCTTATGATGCCAACAGAGATGGCTTTGTCATCGCAGGCGGTGGTGGTATGGTGGTTGTAGAAAGCCTAGAACATGCCCAAGCTCGTGGGGCGACCATCTTAGCAGAGATTGTCGGTTATGGGGCGACATCAGATGGTGCTGAAATGGTGGCACCGAGTGGCGAGGGGGCAACCCGCTGCATGAAAATCGCCCTAGCTCAGGCAGGACTAGACACAGTGGATTATGTCAATAGCCACGGCACCAGTACGCCATTAGGCGACATCACTGAGCTTAATGCCATCGCACAGGTATTTGGTGGTGCGGACAAAACACCACCCATTAGCTCCACCAAGTCCATGACAGGACACAGTCTAGGAGCGGTCGGTGTGCAAGAGCTGATTTACTGTGTGCTGATGATGAATCAGGATTTCATCGCACCCAGTATTAACATCACCGAGTTAGATGATAAGGCAGCTGCCTTTGACATCGTGCAAACCACACGCCACACGCCCATCAATAGTGCGATGAGTAACAGCTTTGGTTTTGGGGGGACGAACTCGGCATTGGTGCTAAAAAAATTTAGAGACTAGAAATTCAGGGATTAGAAATTTAGAAATCAGAAGTTTGGCGATGAGAGGGTAAGCTTAGGGCGAGCGTTTTTACCCTATCGCATTTGAGAGTGGCTATCTTAGAAATCAGACATCACCCACCTGATGTAGGTGTTTGCTCTATCGGCTCAGATGAGGTATTTACCTACTCTCTAATTCTTCTCTTGATGAACCCGTCTTGAAGTCATTGACTTTGTTCTACTGTCATTTATTTGCACCTTTATCATTAACCATGCTCACACACCGTTTTTCCACCATGCTCACCCTAAGTGAGATTACTTCGCTCATTGCGACGCATCATCCTAATTGGCAGGTGTGTTTTTTAAATAACGCCGATTGCCCTGTCATCGGTGTGTGTCCTAATGTGGCGTGGACGGTCTTTTTTGATAGGGAGATGATGATTGAGCGGACATCTCGTCATGGCGTGATGCAGCGTTATTCGTCTACTTATCTTGATTGGCAGGAGGAGTTGATCGCCTATCATCGCCAATTTTCGGATCAATATGATTGCCCTCAAACCTGCGATTATGTTAATGGCTTGATGGGATTCATCGGCTATGACCTATCAGCTTGGCAATTAAACCATGACATCGCAATAAAACAAAATCAGCCCTGTGCGTATTTTGGGCATTACGACATGTATATTCGCCCCAGTGAACAGGGATTTGAGCTCGTGGGGCGACACCCTGATGATAAAACATGGCATGAGGTCAAAGAGGGCTTAACAGAGCTCCTAACAAGAGCCATGCCAAAACAAGAGTCCGCCCATTTTAACCCATCTTGGACAAAGGGCGAGTATTTGGATGCCTTTTCCCGCATTTGCCACTACATCATGGCAGGCGATGTCTATCAAATCAATCTGACCCAAAAATGGGTGTCAGCATTGACGGATTTGGCAAGCCATTTGCCCTATTTGGACAGGCAAATCAAAGCGCCGTTTAGCACCTTTTTAAAACTAAATGACTTTGAAATCTTGTCCGTATCGCCAGAGTTGTTTTTTGAATTTAGCAAAGCCGATGAGGGCATTTGTGTCATGACCAAACCAATTAAAGGAACGCGTCCGCGACACATAAATGCCGATGTGGATGACGCCCTAAAAAATGAACTTGCGAGCAGTGAAAAGGACATCAGTGAGAACTTGATGATTGTGGACTTATTGCGAAATGACTTGGGGAGATATGCAAAAACGGGCACGGTAAAAACACCCAAGCGTTTTGAGATTGAGAGTTTTAAAAACATCCATCACATGGTCAGCAGCATCAGTGCTGACTTAAAGGACGTGCATTCGCTAGAAGTGTTATTTGGCTCGCTTCCTGCTGGCTCTATCACAGGCACACCCAAAAAACGTGCTTGCGAGATCATCCATGAAGTAGAAGGCTCACCCAGAGGGGCATATTGTGGCACCATGGGCTACCTAAATTTTGACGGTACGGGCAGATGGAATGTCTTGATTCGTACACTGCAAAAAAGTGATGGCTGTGAGCTGTGGGCAGGGGGCGGCATCACCATAAAGTCAGAGCCAGACAGCGAATATCAAGAGTGTCTGGATAAAGTGGGTCATGTCATTGAGATGATTGCAAAGTTAGATAACTCAGTATGAATGATGGATATGCAAGACAAAGAATTAAGTAAGCTGCTAAGTTTGGTGCTGCGTCATCGCCCAGAGACGCTTGACATCATCCTTGATGAGCAGGGCTTTACTGACATAGAGGTGCTCATTGACAACGCCAACGCCCATCTTCATGCTAGGGGAAAATCTTTTGACAAGCAGCAGTTGCTGTCGGTGGTGAGAAATAACGACAAACAACGCTTTGAAGTGTCCTATGATGGCACCAGAATCAGAGCGGTACAAGGGCATTCACACCCTAGCGTGAACCGCCACTATGCCCCCAAAATACCACCTGATACACTCTATCATGGCACGGCCATCAAGTCGCTAGATGGCATTAAAAAAGACGGCTTAACCGCCCAAACTCGCCATCATGTCCACCTATCTGTCGACAGTGATACCGCCAAAAAAGTGGGAACAAGACACGGCAAAGCAGTGGTTCTGACAATCAACGCCGCCCAAATGCACAAAGACGGCCACCTCTTCTACCAAGCCGAAAATGGCGTATGGCTCACGGACAGCGTGGCAGTGCCATACATTGATTTTGGTGACACACGCCACGACCCTTGATAGCCGCTGCTTTTTTTTGCCTTAAAAATTTGCTATAATAATCCATTTTGTTATTCATCTACGGGTGGCGGTTATATGTTTTTTAGTAAGAAACATCACTGCCAAAGCCACAGCTTAGGAGTTTTTATGGTAGCCATCACTTTGCCAGACGGCAGTATTAGACAGTTTGACGGAGCCACGACCGTCATGGACATCGCTCAGAGTATCGGGGCGGGACTTGCCAAGGCGACCGTCGCAGGGCGTGTCAACGGTCAGTTGGTGGATGCTTGTGATGCCATCAGTGCAGATGCTACCGTAGAGATTATCACGCCAAAGAACCCTGAGGGCTTGGAGATTATCCGCCACTCCTGTGCTCACCTGCTTGGTCATGCGGTCAAACAGCTCTACCCTGAGGTTAAAATGGTCATCGGTCCTGTCATTGAGGACGGCTTTTATTATGACATTTATAGTGAACGCCCCTTTACGCCTGAGGACATGAAGGCGATAGAAGCACGCATGAAAGTGCTCATTGACCAAGATTATGACGTGATCAAAAAAATGACCCCACGAGATGAGGTCATTGACGTGTTCAAATCTCGGGGCGAGGATTATAAACTACGCCTGATTGAGGACATGCCCGATGAGACGCACATGGGTCTGTACTATCATCAAGAGTACATTGACATGTGTCGGGGTCCTCATGTGCCGAACACTCGCTTTTTAAAGGCGTTTACACTGACCAAAATGAGCGGTGCCTACTGGCGTGGCGATGCCAAAAATGAGCAACTCCAACGCATCTATGGCACAGCATGGGCGGATAAAAAGGATTTGCAAGCCTACATCAAACGCATCGAGGAAGCGGAGAAACGAGACCACCGTAAAATTGGCAAGCAGTTGGGACTATTCCATCTGCAAGAGCAAGCCCCTGGCATGGTGTTTTGGCACCCGAATGGCTGGACGATTTGGCAAGTGCTAGAACAATACATGCGTAAAGTACAAAAAGACAATGGCTATCTAGAAATCAAAACGCCACAAGTGGTGGATAAAAGCCTGTGGGAGCGTTCAGGGCATTGGGAGAATTATGCTGACAACATGTTCACGACCGCCAGTGAGAACCGTGATTACGCCATCAAACCCATGAATTGTCCTTGTCATGTGCAAGTGTTTAATCAAGGTTTAAAGTCGTATCGTGATTTGCCGCTGCGTTTGGCGGAATTTGGCTCATGTCATCGCAACGAGCCATCGGGGGCATTGCATGGCATCATGCGTGTGCGTGGCTTCACCCAAGATGATGCCCACATTTTCTGTACCAATGCCCAAATCCGCACCGAAGCCCTTGATTTCATCAAGCTGACCCTTGATGTGTACAAGGATTTTGGTTTTGATGACATCGCCATGAAGCTCTCAACCCGCCCTGAAAAGCGTGTCGGTTCTGATGAGCTCTGGGATTTGGCAGAAAAAGACTTGGCAGATGCCTTAGATGAGGCAGGTCTTGACTGGGAGCTGCAAGCAGGCGAGGGAGCGTTTTATGGTCCTAAGATAGAGTTTAGTCTAAAAGATTGTCTGGGTCGTGTGTGGCAGTGTGGCACGTTACAGCTTGACTTTAATCTGCCCAAACGTCTAGATGCTGAGTTTGTCGGTGAATCAGGCGAGCGTGAACGTCCTGTCATGCTACATCGTGCGATTTTGGGTTCGTTTGAGAGGTTCATCGGCATCTTGATTGAGCATTATGCAGGATTTTTCCCTGCGTGGCTCGCCCCAACGCAGGTGGTGGTGATGAACATCACGGATAAGCAAGCAGATAGCGTAGATGAGGTGGTGACTAAGCTCAATGCCCAAGGCTACCGTGCCGTGAGCGATGTTCGCAATGAAAAAATCGGCTTTAAAATCCGTGAACGCACCTTAGAACGCATTCCTTTCATGTTGGTGCTCGGCGATAAAGAGGTGGAGTCTGGCATGGTCAATGTGCGTACTCGTGAAGGCGATAATCTAGGCAGCATGAGCCTTGATGATTTTCTTGGCGTGCTTGATGGGGCGATTGCCAAAAAGGGGCGGATTTAATCCATTATCTGAACCACCCGATGCCATAACAGCCAAATTTGCCAAGGCAGATTTGGCTTTTTATGTGCTATTTTGTAAATATGGGCTTATTTTGACATAAAAACTGTGTTATACTCACTTAACCCCAAAATACCCCTCTAATCCCTGCTCAATCGTCTCAAATGTGGATAAATGATTTCTAAGC
>JBHCFR010000064.1:0-2515 GCA_041801945.1 Moraxella sp.
ATTACAAGCTGTCAGCGACGTGGGGCGGGCATGAAGGGTCACTGCTGCTTTGGATGACGATTTTGGCAACGTGGTGTATGCTGGTGGCAGTATTTAGCCGTGGGTTGCCACTTGACATGAGAGCCAGAGTGCTGTCCATCTTGGGTGCTGTGCAGATGATGATGCTCGCCATGCTGACCTTCACTTCAAGCCCCTTTGTTCGCACCCTGCCAAATCTGCCCGTAGATGGGGCGGATCTGAACCCGCTTTTGCAAGACCCAGGGCTTATTTTTCACCCTCCCATGCTCTATATGGGTTATGTGGGGCTCGCTGTACCCTTTGCCTTTTGTATGGCGAGCCTGTGGGCAGGTCGTCTTGATGCGGTGTGGGCTCGTTGGTCTCGCCCTTGGACCGTGGCGGCTTGGGGATTTTTGACCCTAGGCATCGCCCTTGGCTCATGGTGGGCATACTATGAGCTTGGTTGGGGTGGATGGTGGTTCTGGGATCCTGTGGAGAATGCCTCTTTGATGCCATGGCTTGCCAGTACAGCACTCATTCATTCGCTCGCTGTCACAGAAAAACGTGGTGTGTTCAAGGCGTGGACAATCATGCTTGCCATTTTTGGTTTTGCCCTGTCGCTGCTCGGTACATTCTTGGTGCGTTCAGGGGTGATTACCTCTGTGCATTCGTTCGCTGCTGATCCTACACGCGGCATGGCAATTTTGGCAATATTGGGCGTGGTGATTGGGGGAGGGCTACTCATGTTCGCCTTGCGTGGTTGGCGATTGACGGCGGAGAGTTTTTATCAGTTAAAGTCGCGTGAGACGATTCTGGTGATTAATAACATCATCTTATTGGTCGCCACATTGGCGGTGCTATTGGGTACCTTATACCCCATCATTGCAGATGCCTTTAAGCTAGGACAGGTGTCGGTAGGACCTCCTTATTTTAATGCTTTGTTTGTGCCATTATCATGGTTACTGCTCGCCTTCATGGGGGTGGGAGCGACACTTCGTTATAAGCATGACAGTCGTCCGATGATAAAGCAGCTTGCTACGGTCGGTATCAGCAGTCTTATCTTGGGGCTGGTGGGTTGGTATGTGATTAATCTTTTGGGTGAGAATACGCCTTTTCATGCGACGATTTATGTCACTGCGACCCTATCGGCATGGGTGATGTTGTTCATCGCTCTTGATGTTAAAGATAAGACCCGTCACGCCAAAGGCTGGATGGATGGACTAAAAAAACTCTCACCCAGTTATTATGGCATGCAGATCGCTCATGTCGGCGTACTAATCACGGCTTTGGGTGTGGCAGGGGTGAGTGCGTTAAGCGTGGAAAAAGATGTGGCGATGACCGTGGGTGACAGCACGCACGTTCAGGGTTATGATTTTTATTTACAAGAGTTTCAATTAGTGCAGGGCTCAAACTATGATGCCACGCGTGCCACTGTAATGGTTCGGTCAGAAGACAGACTCATTGCCACCCTCTATCCTGAGAAGAGAAACTATGTGGTCTCTATGATGCCAATGACCGAAGTGGGGCTAAGACCGAGCTTATTGAATGAAATCTACATCGCACTTGGCGAACCCATCGCCAAAGATGGGGTGATGGATAACAACACATGGGCGGTACGTGTCTATGTCAAACCAATGGTGCGTTGGCTATGGATGGGTGCCCTCGTCATGGCGCTCGGAGGGCTGATTGCCATGCTAGATGGGCGTTATCGCATCAATAAAGCCAAGAGGACTTCACAGCAAAGTAATAAACTAACAACAAAAGAAGCACCCAAGCCAACCACCAATCAAGCTGTCGGCAATCAAACCGACATGGAGGTAAAATCATGACCCGCACCCAAAAACGCATGATGATTTTTATCGTGCCATTCATCATTTTTGTTTTGATGATGGTGATGTTTTTTAATCGCTTAGGTAAGCCTGCCGAGATTGCCATCAGCACGAGCATGAACAAGCCCTTGCCTGCGTTTAGCTTGCCGCTATTGTCCAACCCAAACCGCATTATAACCAATGCTGATTTACCAAAACAACCTTTTTTGCTGAACGCATGGGGTTCATGGTGCCCGACTTGTAAAATAGAGCATCCATTCTTGATGGAGCTGTACGCCCAAGGGGTGCCAATCGTGGGGATAAACTATAAAGATGAGCTGCCCGAAGCCTTAGATTATCTCAATCGCTATAAAGATCCATTTTTATTCTCCATACAGGATTTGGAGGGGAAATATGGACTGGATTTGGGGCTAACAGGAGCACCTGAGACCTTCGTGGTGGATGCCTCAGGGGTGGTTTATAAGCATCTGACAGGCGAGATTAATGAGACGAACTGGACAGCAAGCATCAAGCCGTGTATGGATGCACTGATTAACCCTAAGATGACTGAATCGCAACGAACACAGGCCTGCCAATGATGAAAAAATCCTTAAAACACGTGTTGTCCATGCTTGTTGTTGTCTGTGTTTTGGCGACTGGCACGACAAGTTTTGGGGCGATTGAGATTTATGAATTTAAAAGTGCCGAAG
>JBHCFR010000065.1:0-8113 GCA_041801945.1 Moraxella sp.
AAAAAATCGCCTTTGATGAGCCTGATGCCAAAGACAAAATCTTGGTGGAGCTAAAAGTCCCGAATCTTAACTGTATTTGGTACATTGCAGTCGCGTTTCGCCATGGAGTTAGTCTTGATGATGTATTTGAATCGACCAAAATTGACCGTTGGTTCTTGGTGCAAATAGAAGATATTATCAACACAGAAAATCAAATCAAAACCATGGGCTTTGGCGATTTGACCGCGGATAACATCCGTCAATTTAAACGCAAAGGCTTATCTGATTTAAGGATTGGCCAGCTGATGGGCATTTCACAAAAACAATTCCGTAAACATCGTTGGAATTTAGGTATTTATCCCGTCTATAAACGTGTGGATACCTGTGCTGCCGAATTTGCATCAAATACCGCTTATATGTATTCAACTTATGATGAAGAATGCGAAGCGAATCCATCAAATAAAGACAAAATTATGGTCATTGGTGGTGGGCCAAACCGTATTGGACAAGGGATTGAATTTGACTATTGCTGTGTGCATGCCGCCCTTGCCATGCGTGAAGACGGGTTTGAAACCATCATGGTCAACTGTAACCCTGAAACCGTCTCAACCGATTATGACACCTCAGACCGCTTATATTTTGAGCCCGTCACGCTTGAAGACGTCTTAGAGATTGTACGCACTGAAAACCCCAAAGGCGTGATTGTGCAATATGGTGGTCAAACCCCATTGAAACTGGCTCGTAGCCTAGAAGAAGCCGGCGTGCCAATCATCGGCACAAGCCCAGATGCCATTGACCGTGCCGAAGACCGTGAACGTTTCCAGCAGATGATTAATAAGCTAGGACTAAGACAGCCTAATAACAGTATTGTCAAATCAAGCGAGGAAGGCATTCGTGAAGCATTAAAGGTGGGTTATCCGCTCGTGGTGCGTCCCTCGTATGTCTTGGGGGGTCGTGCGATGGAGATTGTATACAACGAAGAAGAGTTAAAACGCTATCTTCGTGAAGCTGTCCAAGCCTCCAATGAAGCCCCTGTCCTGCTTGACAGATTTCTAGATGATGCCATTGAAGTGGACGCGGACTGTGTCTGTGATGGTACAGACGTCGTGATTGGCGGTATCATGCAGCACATTGAGCAAGCAGGCGTACACTCTGGCGATTCGGCTTGCTCCATCCCCCCTTATTCGCTAAGTGCTGACATCCAAGATGAAATGCGTCGTCAGACGGTGGCCATGGCAAAAGAGCTTGGCGTTGTGGGACTCATGAATGTCCAATTTGCTGTAAAAGACAATGACATTTATATTTTGGAGGTGAATCCTCGTGCCAGCCGTACCGTGCCATTTGTGTCAAAATGCATCGGGCACTCTTTGGCAAAAGTTGCGGCACGCTGTATGGCAGGTCAAACGCTCGCCGAACAAGACTTTACCAAAGAGATTGTGCCAACGCATTTTTCGGTCAAAGAAGCGGTCTTCCCATTTGCCAAATTCCAAGGGGTTGATCCGATTTTAGGACCTGAGATGAAGTCCACCGGTGAGGTCATGGGCATTGGTCAAACCTTTGGTGAAGCGTATTATAAGGCAACGCTTGGCAGTGGCGACAAGCTGACAGGATTGCCCAAAGAGGGTGAAACCAAGACTGTCTTCATCTCTGTGCGTGATAGTGACAAAACAGGGGTGGTGGATGTTGCCAAGCGTTTATCTGGCTTTGGATTTGACATCGTTGCCACAGGTGGCACCCACCGCGTGTTAACACAGGCAGGTGTGTCATGCCAACGCATCAATAAAGTGAGCGAGGGTCGCCCTCATATTGTGGACATGATGAAAAATGGCGACATTCATCTGGTCATCAATACCACCGAGGGTAAACAGGCACTCCAAGACTCTTTCTCTATCCGCCGTGAAGCCTTGCAAAATAAAATTCTCATCGCCACCACCCTAAATGCAGGGCGGGCAGTGTGCGAGGCTTATGAGACAACTCTGCCGTTTCAAGTTTATAAATTACAAGATTTGTGATGTCATCTGCTAACCTTGCGATAAACACCCTCTGTAAAGAGGGTGGTTTTAAATAGCAAAGAATATATCACCATGAAAAAGATGATATTATTGAGCGTCATTAGTTTTATTGTCGGTGTGATAACATCCATCATAGCCTATCAAGTTTTTTATGCTGATTATCGCAAAGATGCTGTTGTGGGTCTTTGGGTAAATGCCTTAGATAATCATTTAAGCAATAATACCGTGAATACGCTTGGTATTGAAGATTTTGATCATGCTACTCATGTTCATCAATCCGACCATTCTATTTTGATTCGTGGATTTGATGATAAAGCGGTACTATATTTTTATCAAGATTCATTCTCTCATTGGCAATGCATCACCAACACACCATTAAAGCATATAAGCCATCACCATTGTCATTAATCACCATTAGCATCAACATATCTCCAATGGTTCTAGACAAACAAATCCACCTGTGCTGGACTAAAAGCATGAAACATAACAGTAAGTTAAGCATCTATAAGCTCAGAAAGATTATCAAATGCTTTTGCATTGATATTGATGCGGCTAAAACAACACTTTTACTTAATATGAATCGCAACACCATCAATCATTGATTTACTATTTTTAGACAAGAAATCTATGAATATCAAACCAATCAAAAGCGTTTATTATATGGCGAAATAGAGTTAGATGAAAGCTGTTTTGGTGCTAAACAGAAACGTGGTTTTCACGGTAAACTAAAACGTGGTCGTGGCACATTAAAACAACCTGTCTTTGGCATCTTTGAACGAGATGGATAAGTTTATAAGCCAGATTATACCAGAGCAATCCTGCAAGGTATGATATATTCAGAGACTTTCGTAATTACAATGGATCTGTTGGTGTAGGTTGTGACAAGCATTTTAGGGTCAATCACAGCAACAATGAATTTGCACACGGCAGATGTCATATCAATGACATAGAAAGCTTTTGAAGTTTATTAATGAGGTTTTTAATTTTACCAATCTAGAACCAAATGAGTAATAAAATTACAATATTTATTTTATTAATTGTAAATTCAATAGTATTTTTGTCAAATTTTATTATATTTTTGTTTTAATTATTAACGTTTAAGTGGATGAACGGCGGGAATTGCTAGCAGCTGACAATAATACCATTTAGAAAACATCGCTTTTAGCCATGATTTATGCTAGCATAATGATGATTTTAACCAAACCCTCTTTTCAACCAAATCTTCTTGGGTTAAATCCATTTTAACCCGCCACATAGAGCAGCTAAGGAAAAATCATGCCTTCATTTGACATCGTTTCTGAATTGAACCTCCAAGAGGTGCGTAACGCCATCGGCAACACCGACAAAGAAATCGCCACTCGTTTTGATTTTAAGGGCAGCAACATCAGCGTGGAGCTAAATGACAAAGCCAAAACCGTTACCATCACTTGCGATAATGAACTGCAAGCGGATAACGTCTATGCCATTTTTGAAAAACAGCTCATCAAACGTGGTGTGGATTTACAGAGCTTAGATCCACAGGACAAATCCCAATCTGGCAAACACACCAAACAAGTCATCAACCTAAAAGATGGCTTAGACAGTGACACCGCCAAAAAAATCAGCAAAGCCATCAAAGAGAGCGACCTAAAAGTATCCGCCAGCATTCAGGGCGATAAAATTCGCGTGTCGGACAAAAAAAGAGACAACCTACAAGCCTGCATGGCGTTTTTAAAAGAGAAGTCTTTTGGTGTGCCACTGCAATTTAACAACTTCAAAGACTAAGATTTTATTTAAAAATCATTTGGTTATGGACTTTTTGAAAATTTGATAAAAAGTGTCTTGACGAATAAGGATAATCTGATATAATAACGCCACTTTTGATAATACGGTGAAAGCGTTCAAAAGTATCTGATGCTCCATTCGTCTAGAGGCCTAGGACATCGCCCTTTCACGGCGGTAACAGGGGTTCGAATCCCCTATGGAGTGCCAATTTTCTAAATCCCCAAGTCATGTTTTAGCCATGCTTGGGGATTTTTCATGTCATGACTGCTCACATTTGCAAAATTACAACAATGCCACCCCCTGTTCATTTGCTATAATTGACACTTATTTTGACAATTTTTTATTTTTATCTTTTTTCATGCCAAAGCAGCAACTCAAAAACTGGCTTCCCACGCCCGAGAAATTGCGTGAAAACCGCATGGTGAGTTTGTTCGCCCCATTTTTGGCTGATCCTCGTCTTTGGCATTTGAACCGTGGCTCATTGACTCGGGCGGTCTATATTGGCGTACTTTGTGCCTTTTTTCCCTTGCCTGGACAGATGCCTCTGGCACTCATCGGAGCATTGATTTTTCGTGCCAATGTTCCGATGAGCGTCGCACTCACGTGGATTACCAATCCTTTGACAACCATTCCTGTCTTTTGGTTTGCTTATTCTGTGGGGGCGATGCTGCTTGGCGAACCCATTATTGGCATACGAGGTATTGGACTCATCCTCTCGGATTTGACCTTATGGGTGACAGGCAATGGAGGCAATCCTTTTTTGATGCATGACTTTTTCTCATTAAAAGCATTTGTCTGGGGGCTCGTGGTGTGTGCCATCACCACCAGTGTGGTGTTAGGCATTGCCTTTCGGCTGTTTTGGCAATATCGCATTGCCAATGATTGGCAAAAACGCCAAGGCTACAACGCCACCGCACCAAAGTTTCGCACTCAAAAAGGTCACAAAAGCCGAGAACAAGCAGAGAGTCAGCTGAGTGCTGATGATGATTTTTCCATCTAGCCCCTTTTTACTTACCTATCCCACACAGCGTTTGGGCGTTTGTTTTTTATTCAGCGACGTTTGACATCGCCATGCTGATTTGCCAGTGGCATCGGCTGTGTGATACATGGTGAGATTGCGTCCATTGAGATAACGGACAGGATAGTTTGCCCGCAAGACCGTTGCCACGACCGCACAGTCGGTGTTGACATAAGCCAAGCTGCCCACCACCTCTACGCTCACCTTTTGATTGTCGGTGGTGACCGGCATACCCACAGGACAGCTGCCTGTCTGCTCATAAATCAGAGCCACTCTTTTTTGGATGGCATTGACTGTGCGATAACTTTCAAAAATGACCTCTTGCTCTTTTTTCATGGCGATGATTGGCACGAATTGCAGTACAATCGCAGCAAGAAATGCCCCAAATATCAAAAATGCCCCTGCCAAGCCAAGCAAGCTCACCCCGCCATGTTTGGCAAGATAGGCTTTTTGAGCCTCTTTGTCGTTAGGGTAGAACTCCAATACATCTGCAATCTCACGACGTGCCATGCGATAATAATAGGCGTCCGCCCATCGTGCTACCTTGCTTGACCAAAACAGCCACACCGCCCCAGCGATTGCCAGCCGTGAATACATCTGATAATCCTCAGGCAATCTCCCCACAAACAAAAATTCGCCTATTACCAACATAATGACGACATTGAGCTTAATAAATGACCAACCTGCAATGCAATAAACCATACAATCTAAATAACGCTTGCGATACAAAAGCCACCCAAAAGTCGTAAAAAACGCCGACCAATGCCAACATGCATGAAGTACGCCTGCCTGATCAAATTGTTCAAAACGCTTTAAATAATACGCCTGAGACCTCTGACCGATGAACCATGCATCAAGCTCCCTCCTGTCTTTTGCTGACAGATGGCGAATATAAAAAGGCGGTGGCGTGGTATCCTCTAAAAATGGCAAACGAAACATGATAATTTTGTACTTAGCCTGTGAATGCTTTATAATAACCCATTTTACGCCTTTTTAAAATCCATCATGACAAATTCAAAAACCGCTCTGGCACCTGTGGGCGGCGACCGCCAGACCCCTGACATCTCTCGTGATACCATCAAGGAGGAGATTGCAGGTCTATCACGCACCCCTACTCAGTACAGCCACGCCATCGCCACTTTCATGAGACGCCGCACTCATCTGAGCCAGTACGCCCAAACTGCCCTGACTGACCCTGCCTTTGCCTTTTATGTCATCAATCACGGCGAAAATCTGGGCAAATTGGGCGATGTTTCAAACATTCATGACTTGCGAGCATTTTTTGATGGCACACCCAACGGCAAAAATGCCCCTCTGACCTTAGAGATTGGCTTTGGCATGGGTGACAGTCTGATAGAGATGGCACAAAATAGCCCAAATCGCAACTTCGTGGGCGTGGAGGTGCATGAGCCTGGTATTGGACGGACGGCATATTTGGCACATGAATTGGGCTTGACTAACCTAAAAGTGCTAAACGGTGACGCCATCGCCCTTTTGCAGAATCTCCCAAACGGGCATTTAGATGCTGTTCAGCTTTATTTTCCTGACCCTTGGCAGAAAAAACGTCATTACAAACGTCGTTTTGTTACCCTTGAACGCATGACTTTGGTGGCGGATAAACTTAGCATTGGCGGCATTTTTCACAGTGCGACCGACTGGGAGCATTATGCGCTTTGGATGCTTGAAGTGCTTGACAACATGCCACAGTTCACCAACATGGCAGGTCAGGGCAACTTTTCGCCTCGCCCCACATTTCGCCCTGCCACAAAATTTGAAAAACGTGGCGTGAGCTATGGGCGTGCTTCTTGGGATTTGATGTACGAACGCTGCTAAGCATCATGTGGCACGCCACTGGCGATGGTTGCTTTTAATGTATTTTTAACCCATTGATTTTTATCATTTTTAAAAATAAATCCCTAAAAAAATTTACCCTCATAACTTTATCCCCAAAATCTGTGGATAAGCCTGTGGATAACTTGGGTATGTTAGGCATAACTCATTGAATATTGGGCAAAGATGGTTGATTGGGTAAAATTTGCACAAATTCAATAAAATTTTTTATTATAAAAATCAATGAGTTATCCAAGAAAGCCAAGCAAGTAAAGCAAGTAAACAAAGCGACGCAAAATTTGGTATTGGCAATGATGGCAAATCTAGCTTAACAAATCTAGCTTAATTTGAACACTTTGACGTTATGAAAGCCCTTGTCTTTTAAATACACTGCTTGCAGCCCACTCATCACCCCCTTCTTGCAGTACAAAAGATAGGTTTTTTTGTCATCTAAATGTTCAAACTGTGTGCCAAGCTGATAAAAGGGAATACAAATGTGAGGGACATGAAGCGGCTCATCCTCTGCCTCATCGGGGGCACGAATGTCAATGACCACTTCCTTATCGCCGATGACATGAGCGGTATCAACGGCGTGCGTATCCGTGGTTTGGTCTTTTATCATGCGAATGTCAATGGTTATCGCCGCATCAATGGCACTTTGTAACACCGCAAAATCAAAATCACGCTCGGTGGCGATGAGCTTATGCTCCACCGCCCGTACGGTGGGCGACTTTGAAATCACCCCACAAAATTCTGGCATGGATTTGGCGATGTCTGCTGTGCCGATTTGTTCTGCCTGTGCCATGATGTCGGCTTTATCCTTGGTGATTAAAGGGCGTAACACCAGCACCTCACTGGCTTTATCTATCATGGCAAGATTGGTCAGGGTTTGGCTTGCCACTTGCCCAAGTGCCTCGCCTGTGACCACCGCCAAAATGCGGTTTTTTTGAGCAATGGCACTTGCCACACGCATCATCATGCGTTTTAATACCACACCCATTTGACCATCATCAATCTTAGCAAGAATCTCGCCCACGACAGGCTCAAAATCCACCGTTGTGAATCGCACTTTATGAGAGCTGCTGTATCGCTCCCACAGCTGATACGCCATTTGTTTGGTGCCAATCTCATGAGTAAGACCGCCCATGTTAAAAAACAAAAAATGCACACGGCTGCCACGTCTGATGAATTCATAACTTGCCACACCCGAATCAAACCCACCAGAGATGAGTGACAACATATCCTCTTGGGTGCTCATCGGAAAGCCTCCCATGCCGTCATGGCGAGCCTTAATAAAGAGCATTTTATCGTGTTCAATCTCAATCTTGACGGTGATGTCAGGGTTTTTCAGCTGAACTTTGGCAGAGGGCACCGCTTGGTTTAGCCCGCCACCAACGTACTTGGCCACTTCCATGGAGGTAAAGGGGTGCAAGCCACGCCTTTTGACACGCACACAAAAGGTTTTATCTTGAAGGCTGCTCTGAACTTTGGGTAAGGTCTGCATAAAAAA
>JBHCFR010000066.1:0-3510 GCA_041801945.1 Moraxella sp.
CCTCATTCAAACTGACAATGCCTAAGGGGAGCAAATCGTATTGGGTGTGGATAGTCGAATTCTGCCTGATAAAGACGTGTTACGTAAAGTGGATTTGATTTGCCAAAACAGCAATCATGGTGTGTTGGTGAGGTTCTTGGAGTATGATGGCTATATGGATGAATGGCGGCACGCTTTAAGCGAGCGACATGTGTCCTATCTTAACGACTAATTCGGATAAAAAAGGAGCAATCTCATCAATGCCTTTTTTTTCGTGTGCCTTAAAGGGCAACCTGTCTTCCATCAATCGCCAATCACTTATGCCGCAGCAGGACTCACAATACGCCAAGATGTCCAAATCCATGGGGACATTTGGCTCATGTTTGCTGTGCTGATTGGTGCGTCCGCATTTTATCTCTATCGCTTTTAGCCGCTGATTAAAGTCATCATAAGGCACGACATGGTGCAGTGTGATCATCGCCACCGCATTATGATAGATGAACTCTGTTTTCCCTGTATAATCCACGCCACTCACCACAGAGGACATCAGAACCTTGCCCAGACACTTTAACTCCTCTAAGGTGATGTTAAAGGCGTGATTGCTGCTGACATTACTACCTAAGGCAACGATGTATTTCATCTTGCCCTCATGACCGATGGCGAGTGATTGTTACGCCCACACTGCTTGCTTGCTTGATGGCATTGGGCTTATGAATGGTGAGCGTCACTGTTTGGCAAGGGTAATTTGCCAAAAGATAAGCACATATCTCCTCGGCAAGTTTTTCTAATAACTGTGCTTTGATTTGGTGGCAAAGCCTCTCTATGTCATGGCAGACGGTTTGATAATTGATGGCATGTGCCACCTCATCGCTTTGACCTGCCAAGCTGATATCACAGGTCATCTCACAATCTATCAGCAGAGGTTGCTTGATCGCCCTCTCCCAGTCATACACACCGATGATGGTGTGAACGGACAGTCCTTGAATAAATACAACATCATTCATCATCCCTTTTACTCCGTTTTAAAATTTTTTTCAATTTTTCTATGTCTTAACATGTCCACACTAAAAATAAACAATCCTGTCCAAATCAATGCAAAGATGGCAAGACGTTTGATGTCAATCGGCTCATGATAATAAAACACCGCAATCATAAACACGGACGTCGGCGTGATGTACTGCATGAAGCTTAATGTATTAAAATTGACAAGTTTGGTGGATTGATTATAAAGCAATAACGGAATGAGCGTGATGGGACCTGCCAATATCAAGAGCCAAATATCACTTGACACCCAAAAAGACAAATGACTGCTTGCCACGTTGTTATTCATGAACCAAATCACACAAAACGGCACAAGCAATGCTGTCTCTAAAAATAACGCCGAGATAGAATCCAGTGGCGTCTTTTTTTGCATGAGACCATAAAAGGCGAATGTGAGCGCCAAAAGCAAAGAGACAATCGGCAAAAACCCAAGCATGACCACCTGAATGCCCACGGCAATGGTCGCAAGTACAATGGCAATCACTTGCAACCCTCTTAACCTCTCTTTGAGCACAAAAAAAGACAGTGCCACGCCCATCAAGGGACTGATAAAATACCCCAGACTGGCATCGATGATTTTATCATTGACCACCGCCCAAACATAAGTCAGCCAGTTTGTTGCAATCAGGAGACCTGAGATAAACGTCCATAATATAATCTTAGGGTCTTTTTTGATGACAAAAACCGCTTGCCAATGTTTTTTGATAACCAAAAAAAGCAGCAACAAAACAAAGGTCCAAACCAGACGATGACCGATGATTTCAATGGGGTTGTACGCATCTAGCTGCTTAAAATAAAACGGAAAACAGCTCCAAATAAAATACGCCAAGAACCCCATCAAGATGCCCCGATTTGAGCCCTGACTGACACCGTTTTTGTGGCTGGGCGTAGCAGGCTCGGAGCTCATGGGTTGGGGCGGAATTGGCGTTTTATTGAACATATTACTGACCGATGGTGATGTTTAGTCCGACTTCATTGGCAAGGGCAGCAAAATTAGGGAAGCTCGTTGCTACCGTCTGTGTGCCATGGATGATGATGTCCTCTTTGGCACGGCTACTTGCAACAGCAAAACTCATGGCGATGCGATGATCGTGATGACTTTGTATCTCACCACCGCCAAAGACGGCATTTCTCTCGCCTGCCACGCCTTTGCCATGGATGATGATACCATCATCCAAGACGGTGCAATCTATACCAAGCGTGCTAAGTCCGTCTGCCATGACCTGTATGCGATCAGATTCTTTGACACGAAGCTCTTTGGCTCCTGTCAGCTTGGTAATACCGACAGCACAACTGGCCGCCACGAACAGCACTGGAAACTCATCAATGGCAAGTGGCACTAAATACTCTGGAATGTCAATGCCTTGTAAGTCAGAGGGTTTGACCGTGATGTCAGCTATCGGTTCGCCACCGATGACTTTTTCATTACTGACGGTGATGTCTGCTCCCATGAGTTTTAGAATGTCTATCACGCCTGTGCGAGTGGGGTTCATGCCCACGCCTGTGATGGTCAAGCCTTGACCGCCGCCGATTGCTCCTAGCACCATAAAAAACGCCGCACTAGAAATGTCGGCAGGCACAACGATGTCTGTCGCTGTCAGTCGTCCACCGCCCGTGATGGAGATGGTGTTGCCTGTTTTGACAATCGGATAACCAAAAGCACTCAGCATTCTCTCGGTGTGATCTCGGCTTACCTCAGGCTCGGTAATGGTCGTTGTGCCATCGGCCCATAGCCCTGCCAAGAGCAGGCAAGATTTGATTTGAGCGGAGGCGACGGGCAATTTATAATCAATAGCGGACAGCTTTTGACCGCCTGTGATGGAGAGTGGTGCGGTGCCTTTTTCCCCTGTGCTTTGGATGGCTGCCCCCATGCTGCGAAGTGGACTTGCCACTCGCTCCATCGGACGCTTGGAGAGACTAACATCGCCTGTCATCACGCTATCAAACGCTTGGGCGGATAAAATCCCTGCAAGCAATCTCATGCTCGTGCCAGAATTTCCCATATAAAGTGCATCTTGGGGAGCACAAAGCCCCTCCATGCCCACGCCATGAATGGTGACTTTATCGCCAGAACGCTCAATCTGTACGCCCATGTCAGTAAAGGCTTGCAAGGTACGAAGCGCATCTTCGCCCTCCAAAAAATTACTCACGTGAGTCACCCCATCGGCTAATGACCCAAACATGATGGAGCGGTGTGAAATGGACTTATCAGGGGCAACAGTAATCGTACCAGAGATGGTGGTTGCAGGGGAGATATGATAGCTTTGGCTGGTCATGAGGGTGTCCTTGGTTGGTTTGGCAAGCATGTGTCCAAAATGACGGCGAGCATGACGAGCAATACCCAAAGCCGCCAACAGTTCATCGGAATTTTCTTTTTGTATCAATGATTTAAAATAATCAAGCTCATCTTGATATTGATGAAGAGCGGATAAAATCGCCACCTTATTCGCCATAAAAATATCATGCCACATGATTGAAGAGCTTGCTGAG
>JBHCFR010000067.1:0-3441 GCA_041801945.1 Moraxella sp.
ATCTAGACACACTAAAAGCCCTAAAAACATGGGTGCCGCTCATTGCCGCATTTGGGGCGGTCGTGATGACGGCGATGGTGGTATTTAAAGGATTAAAAAATACAGGGCTTGACTTATCCACACTACACGCCTCGTTGGTCATGGGCATGATTGGTGCGATGGTGTGGCTCACTGCCTTTATTTACACCAAAACCATCCGAGGCAAGCATAAAGAGGATTTGGGCAAAGCGACCTTCATCATGTTCAGCTGGATGCAGGTGTTTACCGCTTGTGCTTTTGCTTTTTCTCATGGTTCAAATGACATTGCCAATGCTGTCGGTCCTTTCGTGGCAATCATGGATGTCATCAAAGAAAACGCCATTGCTGCCAAAGCCACGGTTCCTGCCCCTGTGATGGTGACATTTGGTGTTGCACTGATTGTGGGCTTATGGTTTATTGGCAAAGAGGTGATTCAGACGGTGGGGACAAACCTAACTGAGATGCACCCTGCCTCTGGTTTTTCTGCTGAGCTTGCCGCCGCCGCGGTGGTTATGGGAGCATCAAGTCTGGGTATTCCTGTGTCTAGCACGCACATTTTGGTGGGTGCAGTACTCGGTATTGGCTTAGTGAACAAAAATACCAATTGGAGGCTCATGAAGCCCATCGGCTTAGCTTGGGTCATCACCTTGCCCATCTCCGCCATTCTTAGTGCGATTGCTTTTTTGATTCTTACCAACGTGTTCTAAGTAACCACAAAACAAAACACCAACCCCAAAAGAGGATGTGCTTTTGGGGTTTGTTGCTTAATATGATGATAAATTTGGTACAGCATGCCTCATCATTACCTTATTATCCTAATCCTCTCAAAATAAAAATAAGAGGTTATGAACGAACCTTTTTATTAGCACCTCTTAATATCGCCAAATAGAATTATGCTAAAATATGCAAGTTTATACGAGATGATGCAAGTTGATGATAAGATGACGATGATAAAAACCCCACAACAAACCCTTGAAAATCAACATATTTTATTAAAACCCTTATATATCAAGGGTTTGAAAATTGAAAATAGAATTTGGGTTGCTCCGATGGCGGGTGTGACGGACAATCCTTTTCGTCGTCTTGCCAAATCTTTTGGGGCAGGTCACGCCATCTCTGAGATGATTATTGCCGACACGGCACTCTATGCTCGCAAAAAATCCTTGTATCGTGCCAATTTCACCGGTGAGATTACTCCCATCTGTGCTCAGGTGGCAGGGGCAGAGCCTGACAAACTTGCCCAAGCTGTCCGTTTTCAAGTGGAAAATGGGGCGTGCATGGTAGACATTAACATGGACTGTCCTGCCAAAAAAGTCTGGCGTAAGTTGGCAGGTTCGGCCCTGCTCCAAGATTTGGATTTGGTAAAGCGTCTGCTTGTTGCTGCCGTAGAGTCGGTGGGAAATTTGAGGGTGCCAGTCACGCTTAAAACCAGGCTTGGATTCATGAGGGGTCAAGAGAACATCCTAAGCGTCGCTCATATCGCCGAGCAAGCTGGCATTGCCGCTTTGACAATCCATGGACGCACACGGGAGGATTTCTATCAAGGTCATGCACGTTATGAGCTCATCAAAGCCGTTAAGGAGAATACCAAAATTCCCATCATCGCTAATGGCGACATAGACAGCCCCGAAAAGGCAAAATGGGTACAAGAATACACAGGGGCGGATGCTGTCATGATAGGGCGAGCAGGGCAGGGGCGACCTTGGATTTTTCGGGATATCGCTCATTATCTTGCCACAGGAGAGTTACTGCCATCGCCTAATGTGAGCGAACTTCGTGATATTGTCCTTGGACATTTAGATGAGTTGTATGCTTTTTATGGTGAATATTCAGGCTGTCGCATCGCTCGTAAACACATCGCTTGGTACACAGGCGGGCTGCCAAATTCCAACGCTTTTCGTGAAGCGATGTATCATGAGGAGACGACCAAGGGGCAGTATCAAGTGGTGGAGGCGTTTTTAAGACATTGCTAACTTTTGGTTAATCAGCATCATGTCTTAATCATATCTTAGTCCCACCTTGGTCGCACCTTAGTGATGTCTTGATGAGACATATCTGATAACACCAACAACCCTCTTTTTGGGGGTTATGACTGACTGTTCTTTGGGTTGTCTTTTTCGGTAATGATGTCCGCATTTGGATCGCCAAAACTGAGTATTTCACCGAAATTGGGCTGGACTTTTAGAACCAACTGTTCTTTTTTGACCATGCCATGATTGACCTGAGCTTTTTTTAGATGGTTTTTGATGTCATTAGACAGCCACCGTCCTATCTCTAAATAAATGACGTTGCCCTTATATTCAACAAAGGGTCTGCCTTTTAGCTTTGGAGATAGGCTCAGCAAGAAAGGCAAAGGGTCTTTTTTGAGCAGTAAACGATAAGCAGATACAGCAAATCTGATGGCAGGCGTTTTCCACCAAGATTTGCTGTGTAGGGTGATGATGTCCGTATTTGAGATTTGCTCAAAGGCAAACTGCTGAACATGGCGGTCAAGACGTGCTTCGGTGAGCTTAAAATTACTGGCAACAGACAGGTGCATTCCCAAAACATCTGCCGTACAGTAGAGTCTTAAAAAACCATCAAACAGTTCAAGATGTAAATCTAGCACCATACCGACATTTTTTACCACAAACCGATTTAGGGCGTCATTGATTTGCTCTTGACTGCCTGTCACCCAAATCTCATCCACCAAGTTGCCTGCGGTGGTGGCATAGCTGTGCTTTAAATTGCTTAGCGTGTTCTGAAAGGCGGCAACCAAACTCTCCATCAAGTTGTCGTTATCAAAGTGGGGGTTGGTTTGTCTGGCGGTGATTTGCTCTTGGGTGTCGTTCATAAAATACAAAGATGTAAAAATTCACAACTATTTTAACAAAATTTTGATAAGGTTGGGTAATTTTTCTGTTATTTGGCAATGCCTGCTTTTATTCTGCTTTCACACACACCAAATTGTCATATTTATCTTTATCCACCAAATAACTGTTTGGTATTAATGACTGATAGACCGCCAGCGTTTCAGCCGTCATTTGCTCGGTGGTGTATTCATGTGTCATGGCAGGTCTGGGTTTATTTTGAAGGTGGAATTTGATGTTTTTGCACAGTGCTAAGGCGGTCTCTTCTTTGACCAGTCCTTGTGGGTAGAGATTGGATAAGATGTCAGCAAATGCTCCTTTTGCCCAGCCCACCACAGGTGTGCCCAAATGAATGGCCTGCAAAGCAGTGATACCAATACTCTCAGGGCGTTCGGCAAGGGCGAGTACCACATTGGCAGACGAAAGCCACTCTTTCATGTCAGAGGGTCGTCTGCCAATAAAGGTCACACGATCAATAAGGTTCAAAGCGTGCAGACGCTGAATAAATTCCTCGTGAGCGACGTCTTGATCGGTATAATTGGGCTGCTCATCCTCCATGATGATGACATGGATA
>JBHCFR010000068.1:0-6097 GCA_041801945.1 Moraxella sp.
GCATATTCGCCAATTCATCTAACAGGACAGGCGAGATGGTCAATAAGTCACATCCTGCCAAAGCCAAGATTTGGGCGGTGGAGCGAAAACTTGCCCCCATAATCTCGGTAGTATAGCCATGCGACTTATAAAAATCATACGTGCCCTTCACAAAATTCACCCCCAAATCCTCTTCTACCTCAACGACCTGTTTGTTCTCATGAACCTTTTGCCAGTCGGTCAGTCGCCCAACAAAAGGAGAGATGAGCTGGACGCCAGCATCAGCACATGCACGCGCCTGTGTGTCGGTAAATAGCAAGGTAAGATTGCAGCGGATGCCTTGCTTTTCTAGGATTTGTGCAGCTTTGATGCCTTGCCATGTGGAGGCGATTTTTATCAAAATGCGAGAGGTGTCCACGCCCAATTTGTCATAAATCTCCATGAAAGCTAAGGCATTTTGCACGGTCTTATCGGTGTCAAAAGAGTGGCATGCATCCACTTCGGTAGAAACACGCCCTTGGATATGGCTTAGGATTTGCTTACCAAGTTCGGCACTTAGGCGGTCTATGGTGGCATCACGAGACAGTCCAAGCCCCTTAATTTGACGAATGAGTCCATCATGCTCGCCAGAGAGTAGAGCGGAGGTAACAAGACTGGGGTTGGTGGTGGCGTCCTGTGGGTGCAGGCGAGCGATGGCAGTTAAATCGCCTGTGTCAGCAACGATGGTGGTGTATCTGGCAAGGGCAGTTAAGGCGTTCATGAGGATCCTTACGAAAAATAAAGCAAAACGCTTTAAAATAACACAATTATGATCATTTGGCAAAATAATTATCCGTTTTGTAATGGTTTTGCTATAATGACGCATTGATGACATTTTATGGCATAACCATGGTACAAACCACACATCACTTAGCGAACGAGACAGGCAAGGTTGCCATCATTTTTCATTCTAATTATGGGCATACTCGCCGTGTCGCTCATGCCATCCAAGAGGGCGTGGACAGACACGCCCATGCCCGCCTAATAGATATCGTTTTACTCACAGAGGAGGATTGGGCATACATGGATGATGCAGACATGCTCGTGTTCGGCTCAGCGGTGTATCTGGGCGGTGTTACAGCGAGCGTTAAGGCATTTATGGATGCCACGTCTAAGAGGTGGGTGGCTCGTGCTTGGCAGGGTAAATGGGCGGCAGGATTTGCCAATTCAGGTGGTCTGTCAGGGGATAAATTGGCGGTGCTACAACATTTGTGCCTGTTTGCCATGCAGCATGGGATGAACTGGGTAGGCTTGCCGCTACTGCCCACAGGCAGTAGTGAGACGGATTTGAACCGTTTGTCCTCTTTTTTGGGGCTGATGACCCAGTCTTTGGATGCACCCCCTGAGGTGACGCCATGTCAGGGCGACATGGATACTGCCGTGTGGTTTGGCGAGCATTTGGCAAAGACGTTAAGCAAGTTTGGCAACGCCGCAGGGTAAGCCCTCCCTCATCACATCAATCACCCGCCATCTGTATTGGTGAGTGTTAGTGAGTGCTAGTAGTGTTGTCATAACCTTCCTAAGATCCATCATAAACATCATCGATGTTTGCACTTCGCTACCGGCGGCACATGAATCAAGGCTTATCAAAACCAATCTTCTAATAAAAAAAAGGGTCGCTCGTAACGTCTGGCTTGCTTGGGTATACAAGGAGCGGGACGTTGATGGTTTTTGACTGTTGGGTCTTTGGATAAAAGCACATCATCACACAGCGGTCGCCCATAATAAGGGTGGATGGGTTCACGCTGATTTTTTGGATGGCTTGGGTTTTTGGTGGTGTTGAGATTAAGGTTGGGGGTTAGGGTTACAGGCAGAGGACTTCTTGTCCATTGAATGTGCTGACAGGCGGTTAGCATGACCATAAGCAGCACGCACCCAGAACGCATGAATAACGTCCTCATGCGTTCTGTTATCATCATGCTAATGAACAAATCAGTTCACACCGCCACGCGACCATGTCGGTTCACGTACCGTGCCTTGGGTATTGATGGTAAATGCTTGACCTGTTTTGAGTGAGCGAATCGTCATCTGACCACGTCCCCCTTTATAAGAGGAGTAGATGATGCGGTTGCTGTTAGGAGAGAAACTGGCTGACTCATCAATACCTGTCGTGTCAATCGTACCAATCCCTGTCACTACAAGACTTCTGCCTGAGACGTAGGCAATCTTACTGCCATCTGGGCTGACTCGTGGGTTTGCCCCTGCACCGCCAATGGGAGCAATCTGCCCTGTATGTAGATTATAACGATAAAGGCGAGGGGTGCGTGAGCCATTATCGGCCGTGAAAATGAATGAACGACCGTCAGGGGTATAGCTGGGGGAATTCTCTGCACCTGTCATGCTCGTCAGGCGTTTTAATTGTCCTGATGCCAGATGAAGCTCATAGATGGAGGGGTCATTATTTTCATGACTGCCTGAGAATAAAAGGCTTGATCCATCAGGGGAAAATGAAGCACCTAAGTTATTACCCTTAAAACGAGTGACAACCTGTCCGCCACCACTGCTACTGGCACTTTGCACGTGAATGACGGGCAGTCCATTGGGCTGTTGAACCGAATAAGCGATGCGTTGACCGTCAGGCGACCATGCAGGACTAAAAATAGAGCCTGTGGTGCTAAATAAAGTGCGAACATTTTGACCGTCGGCATCCATGACTTTTAAGGTGGAGACTTTATTACGTGGATCTCCTGTCTCCTCAACATAAGCGATACGCCCTGTAAAGTCGCCAGGTTCGCCTGTGATGATTTCATAGATTCTATCGCTGACCACGTGAGCAGTGTGACGAAGGGCACTTTGGTTGTTGTCGCTGTATTTGGTCTGTCTGCCTTGCATGACGAGCCCTGTGGCAACCTCAATCACCTCAAAGTTAATGGCGATTTTGCCACCTGTGATGGGTTGGATGTTGCCCACCACGACATAGTCAAAGCCAGAATTTTGCCAGCCAGATAGGTTTTGGTTAATTTCGGCAGCAGAATAGGCACGCTGAGGTAGGTTTTGGCTGGTGGTTTTAAGCTCAGTATGGCTAAGATTATTGACAACTGTGCTACTGACGATGTTATCCCCTGCAAAAGGGATTAGGGCGACTTGATGGGGGTTTTGCACACCATCTACATTAATGTCAAAGCGAAGTTCGCTGGCGTTATTGGTGGTGCTCAAAGTGCCATAACCCACTGCAAAGGCAGGGCTGGTCATGAGTAAGGCAATGGCAAATGTCAGGCGTGAAAAAGAGGTTTTGGGGTTCATGGAATATCCTTAGGATTGATAAATGTGAAAACAGATGAATGCCATCATGGACTATTTTAATTGATTTTAAAATTAAAATTCAAGCTGCGATAGTTTGTACCAACAACGGGTGTCAAGGGGCTAGCACGGCGAATGGTGTCCTCTAATCGCTCACGCAAATAATCATCACCACCCGAGATGCTAAGACTGGTAACATTGCCCTGACTGTCTACTTTTAGCTTGACTTGCAAGGTCTGCTGCTTGCCTGTGCGTGTCCAGTGGGAGCGAATATGACGTTGTAGAGCAGCAATCACTTCACTTTCGTTATGCGTGCCGCCAGCACCGCTGTTGCTGCCACCGCTGACAGCACCGCCACGACCGACCGTCGGTGTGGTGGGGGTGTCTTTAAAGTTGCTTTGTCCATCACTCAAATCTCGGCTGTCCGTACGATTGGCACGCTCTTGTTCAGCGATGGCGTCATCACGACGTGTTCGAGCTTCATTGAGGGCTTCACTATTTTCGCGAGCAATGTCCTCGTTGCTGCGTTCACGCTTTGCAAGCTCTGCGACTGCCTTTGCCCTCTCACGCTCTTCTTCTTTCATGGCTTGCCTTTGTAGCTCAATCTCAGAGAGTATCGCCTCATCTAAGCTCTTGGCGTATTGTGCCATTTGAGCCTCGTAAGCACGTTCACGCTCGGCAAGATCATTATAATAAGCTTCTAACTGAGCACTGCGATTACTCTGTGATGTCTGACTTGTGCTGCTGGCAGATTGGCTTGCGGCTTGATTTTGGGCGAATGCTTCGGCAATGGCAGCCTGTGCTCCCGCCAAATCGTCACCCGTCACAAGGCTTGCCTCCAATGAGGTCACCTCGGGCAGTGGCTTTTGCTGAGCATAAGCAAAAAAAACGCCTGCCAAAATCAGCACGTGTACAAGCACGCTGCCCAATATTGAAAATAAGGGGCTAGCTTCCTTGGTGCCGATATTGTCTGATGAATGAGTCATGGCGATACTTGATGAATGTGTCGTCTGTGCTGTATTATTTTTGTGAGTTGGCGGTTTTTGACTTGCCACTATCGGTATTGGTCTGACTGCTTAATAATCCTACTTTGGTCACACCAGCTCCCTGCACCAACGCCATCAGATGCATGACTGCTTCATAGGCGTTGTCTTTGTCGGCGTTAATCATGACTTGTAGCTGACTGCCTTGTTCGCCCATGTTCGCCTGTGCCATGTCGGTCAATAAAGCCGATAAGTCAGACTCGCTGATGGCTTGGTCAATGGCATTCTCATGACTGATGAATAACTCGCCATTTTTGGTGAGTGAGACGATGACAGGGGTAAGCTCGCTTTTGGTGATGTTACTGGTCTTCTCACTGGGCAGATTGACCTCAACACCTGTGGTTAGCATGGGAGCGGTTACCATAAAAATAATCAGCAGTACCAACATGACATCAATGTATGGCACGACATTCATGTCGCTATTTAGGGGCTTTTTGGTGCGTGCATAACTGTTTTTCATGAGCGACTGCCTAAATCTGACCGGTTCGCTGATTCATGCTGTATTCATGTGCTAAGGCACCTGTCAGCTCCTCACAAAACAGAGCACGACGCTCATACAGCGTGTTAGCTTTGGCACTAAAATGGTTGAAGGCAAGGCTAGCAGGAATGGCAGCAAACAAGCCCATGGCGGTTGCAATGAGTGCCTCGGCGATACCAGGGGCAACGGTGGCAAGACTGACACTCTCAGCACTAGACAGCCCGATAAAGGCGGTCATGATGCCCCATACTGTACCAAACAAACCAATGTAGGGTGACACCGAGGCGATACTGGCTAAGGTGGACAGCCCCTGTTCTAACATCGCCTGCTGCTTGCCAATGGCGTCTTTAAATTTACGTTCCACGCCATCTAGAACCACGCCTTGCTCTATGCCAGACCGCTGTGCCTTTAAAAACTCGCCATAACCCACAAAGAACACCTGCTCTAAGCCGACCCTCTCAGTTTCGCCAGCCACCGAATGATACTGCTTGGCAAGAGCGTTACCTGACCACAGCCATGTCTCAAACTCATCATCAAAACGTTTGGCACTGGTTAATTTGCTTGCCAGACGAAAAATAAGACCCCAACCAATCAAGGATAAAAGTAGGAGTAATGCCATCACCAACTGCACAAGCAGGCTGGCGTCTAAAATCAAATCTAAAATATTAAGTTCGGTCATAAGTAACAATGTATCAAAAAATGTTTGGGCTTAAAATTCATCTGTGATGATAAAATCATGTCTAAAACCACATCGCATCAGCCAAAAGAAGTGATGGATTTTAATAATATCAAAAGTGCCAATACAAACCTAATAAAAAATCAAAGGCTTGTCAGTCGTCGCTAAGAACAACATGAAATTCATGTCAGGGTATAAGAGACCAAAATATGAGACAGAATGGTTATTATATCGTGATTTTTTTAAAAACGCCATGATAAAAACTAGGATGAATGACCAAACGGCATGAAATTTGTCTTTAATGAGGGTTCATCATTCGTGCTTGATGAAGCAATGAGGATAACTTGTAAATTCATCCTAAGCCCTCATTGATTTACTTTTTGCCATGTCCACTTTTAATAAGAATGAACAATAATGCCATCGATTGATTTAGACACCGACACGCTGATATTAGCCAAAGACCGCCATATGGTTCGTCGTTTAGAGCGTGAATTAAAAGGCAATTTCTCGCCTGATGCCAAAGCCAAAAAACAAGCCTCTTTGAGTCGCATCATTGAGCAATCCATGCAAGAGGTGGCAGCACGCAAGGCGAATATTCCCACCGATTTGGCGGACAGATTGCACCCAAGCCTGCCCGTGACC
>JBHCFR010000069.1:0-3580 GCA_041801945.1 Moraxella sp.
ACCACCTCAAAAACCATGTGATGCAGTCCCGAACCATCATCCGTATCACCAATGTACATACCGGGACGGACTCGCACTGCTTCTAGTCCACGTAAGACTCTCACGCTGCTGGCATTGTATTCATGATGAGATGAGTTAGGGGAAAATTGCTCGCTCATAAAAATCCTTTGGCACACGCCCAATACTTTGAAAAATTAGGATATTATAGCATTTTTTGCTAAGAAAAGCACCGATTGATTGTCTTGGTCGTTGATTGCCCAACCCATCAGTGTTGGGCTTGGCAGATATTTTGCTCTATAAAAAACCGCACCCAAAGGCACGGCTTATCATTAATACAGCTAAGCTTAGCGTTGCTTAACTTTTCGCCCACTCAATCGTCCAATGCACACCAAACTGATCAGTGAGTGCACCCACATAGCCAAAGGACTGCTCGCCGATGGGTAGCACAATATTGCCATTGACAGACAAACGCTCAAATAACTGGTCAGCTTCGTCTTGGGTGTCGGCGGTGATAAAAATTTTGTGATTATTACCACGCACTATAGTTTCTTGGCGATCCAACCCTATCAAAGTATCCGCCCCAATGGGTAGGGTCATGTAAATGACTTGCTTATTCTCTGCGTTTTCATCGTCAAATATCACGATACCAAATTCCCCACCAAAGACATCTTTATAAAAACCAAACGCTTCATAGCAGTTGCCATCAAAGTTCAGATATGGATTTAATTTTGCCATAGAAATACTCCTGTTGATTAGATAGCTGCAATACAACTCATTGCCCAACCATCATACCACCAAACTGCAAAAAAAAAAAAGCGAATCTGACAACACTATTTGACAATATGAAGTCATGTCATCAAATCGCCCAAACCGTGTTTCACGTGGAACACCAATCTGCCTCATGCCTCACTTCACCATGTTTCACGTGGAACTTCTTTATGTCTTTGGTGGGTGATATGCTTTTAATACGTTGGGCGATTTTATCAGCGGTACTATCCTGTAAGCTCGTTATCATGAGCTGGCACGGCAGAGACAGTAGCACCTCTAACAGCATCTTCATCGCCTGCTCATCCAACTCCGCATCAATATCATCCATCAAAACCACAGGTTTGGTGCGATGGTGCTCACACATCACTTGCAGCTGTGCCAGCTTTAAGGCGATGATGAGTAGTTTTTTCTCGCCACGTGACAGCACATCAGCTGCCTGACTTTTAATCTGCCTAGCTCCATGTGGCTGTCGTAACATGACCATGACATCGGCACGATGAGCACCGACACGGGTATAACCGAGCTCTATGTCAGCACCCAGCCGAGATGTCAAGACAGATAATAACCCTTCTTTATCATCAAAGCCCGCCTGATAAGACAGATAGATGTAAGCACAATAATTGGGCAATAAAGCGTGTAACATCTCTAAGAATCGCACCTGCCATAACATGAACACCTCTTGACGATAGCCATGAAGTCTTTGGGCATGATGAGCAAGCTGAACATCCCACGCTCGTAATTCCTCTATTCTGCTGTGGATGTTCGGCGATTTTAATAGCAAATTTCTTTGTTTTAAAAGCCTTTGATGAGAGAGCCATTCGTCATAAAAATTAGGTTTCACGTGAAACGCTAGCCAGTCCAACATCTGACGTCTGGCATGACTGCCCTCTTCTAACACCGTCATTCCACTAGGGTCAATCAGTAAGGCAGGCACGGCATAGCTAAGCAGGCTCTGTGTGGCGACGGTTTGTTCATTTAATCTTAGTATGGTGCTTGATAAGTTTTTATCATCAAGCGTTTTTTTGACTGCCAGTATGTCATCCTCTGTTTTTGCCCATACTGTGCAGGATTTTTGATGATGACAAACATAGCGTTTGGGTTCATGATGACGAAATGTTTTACCTCTTGATAACAAAAACACCGCTTCTAAGAGCGATGTTTTGCCACTGCCATTATCCCCCACAAATACATTACAATCCCCCAAGGTCAGATGAACATGATGAAGATTGCGTACATGAGTGATTTTAAGCTGCTTTATCATCTGATGAACCCATCACACACGCATGGGCATGACCACGTACTGATAATTATCTTCGTCTCCCACTTGATAGATGCGGGTTGGGCTGGTCGGATGTACCATTTCAAGACGAATGTCACCTTCTAGGACATTTAGCACCGCACGCAGATAAGATTCGTTAAAAGAAATTTCAATGGATTCACCGCGGTAATCCACTTTAACCTCCTCTCTTGCCTCGTCTTGTTCACGATTGGTGGAGATGACATCCACCACATCCTCTTTGGCAAAATGCAGCAGGACACCGGGGGAATCTTTGGTATTCACCACTGCCACACGACGCAGCACCTCCACCATGCTGTCTTTATTAAAAACGGCAATTTTATCATTGGTCGTAGGAAGTACTCGGCGATAATCGGGGAATTTCCCCTCAATCAAACGTGCCGTCAAATACACCGTCATTTGCCCGAAATTCAAACTCACTGTCAAAAAGTCCTCATCAAGCCCCAAAGTCACCACATCACCGCCCTCTTGTTCGGTGTTTTTTAATAAGTCGGTTAAGAGCTTTTCAAGTCCACTGACCGCCTTACCTGGAATGATGACTTTGGTCTCATCATGACTGTTATTTAATTTTTGGTATGCCAACGCCAAGCGATGACCATCTGTCGCCACCGCCGTCAATGTGTCATTTTGGATTTCAATCAACATGCCTGTCAGATAATGCCTCACATCTTGGGTCGCCATGGCAAATCGGGTGTGTTTAATTAAGTTAAACAGGGCTTGGCGTTCAATACCCACCAACTTATCTGAATGCGGCACGCCAATACTGGGATAATCTTGGGCAGGTAAGGTACTAAGTACATATTTACCTTTGCCACTGGTGATGTGACAGCGACTGCCCACCACTTCAATACTCACCTTATTTTCCGTCAATGCCTTACAGATGCCAAAAAACTTATCAGCAGGGATGGTCACCGCTCCTGCCTTCTCACACGCTCCCTCAGGTAAGCTTACGACATTGGTCAACTCCACCTCCAAATCAGAAGCGGTTAAAGTTAGGGTATCAGG
The DNA here is from genome assembly GCA_041801945.1 of Moraxella sp. Lineage (GTDB taxonomy): Bacteria > Pseudomonadota > Gammaproteobacteria > Pseudomonadales > Moraxellaceae > Moraxella. The sequence continues at coordinate 3,071 of JBHCFR010000069.1, forward strand.
TTCTAAAACCAGCTTTAAATTACCCAAAATCGCCATTTGATGGTGATTATCCACCGCCTCAATGATGAGGGTAATGGCTTTTATGAGTAAATTTTTATCAATGACTAATTTCATAAGAATCCTTTTTGAATATTACAATATTATCAATATGACACATCTAATATGGTTACTGCGGGCAAAAACCAAGCTGATGAGGCCAACCTATCTGCCTTATTATATCAAATAAATGGGCAACCAAATCATCTTCCTTCATCATGCAAATTCAAGCGTGGCAAGCAGGGCTTGATAATCCTTCTCTACGGCCACCTCTTGGGCTCTAAGTTCGCTGATTTTTTCACAAGCGTGCATGACGGTGGTGTGATCTCTTCCCCCAAACACTTGTCCTATCTCAGGAAAACTGTCCTGTGTCAGCTCACGCACGAGTGCCATTGCCATCTGGCGTGGACGAGCAATGTTTCTAGCACGCTTTTTGCCAATCAAATCTTTAACGGATACCCCATAATATTCCGC
>JBHCFR010000070.1:0-7527 GCA_041801945.1 Moraxella sp.
GCTGACACCATGCGATCAAAAGCAGTATGCATCTTCTCACTATGATAGACGTCAGTGTCATCATTCATGATATCACCTGGCATGAGTAAGATGTCCACTTTTTCCTGCTCTAAGATGTCTGCCAAGCGATAAAGTTGCCGACTGCCGACCATATAACCCAAATGAGTGTCACTCGCCACGGCGATGCGTACAGGATTCATGGGCTTATCAAGCTCAATGGATAAATGCCTCACTACAGGCGTATAGGCGTTATAGACTGCCAAACTAACGAGCCCCACAAAGCTTGCCACGCCAAAGAGACGCACCCCCATGCCATCTGATCCGCCCATGACAGCACCCAGAGAGGGCAGATACTTCATGGCAAACAGCAGTGCCATCGTCATCATCATGCTAAGCACGCCAAGCCATAACACCGCCATATAACCCATGCCAAAGCGAAATTGACCAACAAACAGCGAGATTAAAAATAGGTGCGTTATCACAAACATGCCAATAAAAACCACCTTCTTGCAGGCGGGAAAATAAGGCTTGATGAGCCAAAAAACCCCTTTGGCACCAAGATAGGTAAATAACTCAATGAGTAAAATGGTAATGGCAAGAAAGAAAAGTCGTCTCATGGTTTGAAGGGTTAGATTGTGGGTTTGTGGGCGTCATCACACGCCATGGATGTCTTGAATGGGGGTGATGGCAAGCACAAAAACAGACACGCTGCCTCAGCATGTCTGATGATGTACGCTTGATGGTAAATTGGGCAAGCTCATGGCGGCTATATCTCAAAAAACGCAGTGACCTGATTGCCGACAAAACTGGTGTCAAAGGTTTTGCTCTGGTAATCATAATTCATAAAACCAATGTGCCCACCATAGGTCGTGTCTAGTAGCACCACATCAGAAGAGACATCAGAGCGTTCGGCAGTTACCCCTAAAAACGGGTCGTCTTTGGCGGTGATGATGAGGGTGGGCTTGGTGATGCCCGACAAAAACGGCAGGGCAGACGAGCGGCGATAGTAGTCATTTTTTGAGGTGAAGCCATGACGAGGGGCGGTGAAGACATTGTCAAAATCACCGATGCACTTAGCTGATTTTAGGGCGGTCAGCTCATCGGGTGTGACGTGGTTATCTAGGGCTTTTTTGATGATAGGATTTAATAGGTAGGGCGTATAAGCATGACGCCCCAAGAGACGCTGCATCGCCACAGAAGCACTCGCCAAATCCACAGGAGCAGACACGACCACCGCGCGCTGACAGATGGCGTCCGCCCCGTATTCGCCCATGTATTTGGCTAGGGCATTGCCGCCCAAAGAGACGCCCACAGCATAAATCTGGCTAAATGACTGCTGCAAATAGCTCAGATAATGGTGGACTTCCAAAGTGTCGCCCGCATTATAAAACACCTTACCTGACACCGCCACGCCCCCACATGAGCGAAAATGCGTCACCACAAAATGGCAGTCCGCCTCATGCACCGCTTTTGCCAGTGATTTGGCATAATGGCTTTGGCTTGACCCTTCCATGCCGTGAAACAAGACCACAAGCGGTTTTTGATATTTGCCATCCATTTTTTCATCCTCTACCAACAGATAGTCAAAGGCGACATCACTCTCATTTAGAGAGTCTTTGATTAAAAAACGCTGATAATCAGGGCTAAATTTGACCACATAGCGGGGCAGAATGGTTTGTAAGTGAGGGTTTTTAAGCCACAGCGGCGGACGAAAATCAGTGGTAGGAGCGGTCATGAGGTTCTCATTTTTTTGGTTGGTGGGATATAAATGGGTGGTTTGGCTAATATTTCAATGAATGTTCATAGATTGTAAAGAGATAAAAATAAAAAGCATCCGATGGGCGGCGTCTGTCATCACACCCAAAAGCAAGGGCTGTTGGCTGATTTTGGGGTCATCTCACCTGAACCACAAACCAGACCGCCGCGCCATTGATGATGAGTTTGATTTGTGAGCCATCGGATAAACCCTTGGGGAGTGTGGTGCGTATTTTTTGGGCTTGGTGGGTGAAATTAACCTGTCCACCGTGTTTGGCGATGGTTGGGGTGATGATGAGCGTGGGCATGGTGTTTGGACTTTTGGGGCTGTGAGCGGACGAATTTGGCATGGCGTGCTGTGCCATGAGGTTACCCAGCCTGTCAAATAATGTTTTGGCGTTTTGTAGTAGCACGGGTCTTAATTCTTGTTCGGCGAAGTGAGCAAAGGTGGTCACATGGCGTTCTACCTTTTTTAAATTTGCCATGATGGTGGGGGATTTTTGGGCGGTGTGACTGACCTTTTGGGCGACTTTATGAGTCAGTTTGCCGACCGCACTAAAATAAATGGCGTGATACACATCATACTCAGCACGCTTCTTGGGGTCTTTTAGGGTGGCGTAAGCTTCGTTAATGAGTACGATACGTCCTTCGCCATCACTGGATTTGTCAGGGTGATGTCTGACAGCAAGCTTGCGATAGGCGTGTTTTATTTGTCCTAGACTCGCGGATTTTGATATGCCTAAGATGGCATAGTAGTCATGCTCGGGTGGCTGTTTTTTCATGGGTTCAGCTCATTTTCTAAGGTTTCAAGCTCATCCATGTGAGCAAGCAGAAGCTCCTCGATGTCGGCAAGCTGTTTTTGTAATTCGCTTTGATGGGCAAGCAATCTCATCAGCGTCTCTTTTTGGCTGTCATCATATAAACTAGGGTCGGACAAATCTGTCTCAATCTGGGTCAGTTTGTCGCCCAGTGCCCCAAGCTCTTTTTCTAGTACTTCAATCTTTTTACGTAAGGGTGCGGTTTTTTGGCGGTTTTGGGCATTTTGTTTGCGAATCTCGTCTTTGGATAAAGCAGGTTTGTCCGTCTTTTCGCTGCGGTTTGCAGGGAGGTTTGCTTGATGGTGTTCGTGGGTTTTGGTGAGTTTGGCAAGACGTGATTGGCGTAAATGCTCGGCATAGTCTGTCATGTCGCCTGTAAATTCGGCTGCCTTGCCATCAAAAACGAGCAACAACGTGTCACACACACTCATCACCAAATCCCTGTCATGCGACACCAAAATCAATGCCCCTTCATAGTTTTGCAAAGCAAGCATGAGAGCGCTTCTCATGGATAAATCCAAATGGTTGGTCGGCTCATCAAGCACCAAAACATTCGGACGCTCCCAGACGATGAGGGCAAGGGTCAGCCTTGCTCTCTCGCCCCCAGAGAATAGACGGCAAGGCGTGTCAATCTTATCACCCTTAAAATTAAAACTGCCCAAAAACGCCCGCAACTCTACATCCGATGTTGTTCCTGCCAGCCGACGAAGTAAGATGAGTGGTGTGGCAGAGTCATCCAAAGCATCCATTTGGTGCTGATTAAAATAGCCCAGTTTTAGGTTGTCAGAGGCTTCTCTTGTCCCTGCCAAGAGTGGTAAGTCGCCCACTAGGGCTTTCATCAAAGTGGATTTGCCTGCCCCATTTGCCCCCAGCACACCAAGCCGTGTGTCGGGGGTGATTTGCAGATTTACCTTTTTTATCAAAGGCGTGCCATCATAACCAATGTCGGCATCATGGAGGCTAATCAGAGGCGAGGATAAGGCAGTGGGAGGATAAAATGAAAAGCTAAATTGGCTGTCTGCCATGACAGGGGCGATGTCGGTCATGTTGGCGAGCTGTTTGGCACGGCTTTGGGCTTGTTTGGCTTTGGTCGCCTTTGCCCCAAAGCGGCGGATGAAGTTTTCAAGATGAGCTTTAACCACTTGCTGTTTTTCATAAGCTTGGGCTTGTTGGGCAAGACGCTCGGAGCGTGTGCGGATAAACTGAGCATAATTACCAGTGTACCCATCAATCTTGCCCTGCTCAATATGCAAAATGTGCGTACAAATCGCATCCATGAAGGCTTGGTCGTGGCTGATGACGATGATGAGACCGTCAAACTTAGCAAGCCAATCTTCTAGCCACAAAATGGCGTCCAAGTCCAAATGGTTGGTCGGCTCATCAAGTAGTAACACATCGGCTCGGTGCATGAGGGTACGAGCAAGGTTTAATCTCATTCGCCAGCCCCCTGAGAATTCACGCACAGCTTTGGTGTGCTCGTATTCACCAAAACCTAAGCCTGATAAGATTTGTCCAGCCTTGGAGGGCGTGCGATAGCCATCTATTTCCTCAAATCGCTGATACAAAGGGGCAATCTCATGTTCGGCGAGCAGTGATTGATTTTGTAATTTGGCGTTTAATTGATGCCATTCGTCATCCCCTGACAGGACATAATCCAAAGCGGTGGCATCACTGGCGTGGACTTCTTGTGCCATGTGGGCGATTTGCCAGTGTTTGGGCATGGACAGGCTGCCTAGGTCTGTGCCATGCTCGCCAAGCAAGGTGGCAAAGAGCGTGGATTTGCCTGTGCCATTATTGCCAGTCAGTCCGATGGTCTGACCCTGATGAAGTTGTAAATTGACATCGCTAAACAGCAGACGACCGTCTCGGCGAACGGCGACATTGGTAAATTCTATCATGGTTTTTTCTAAAAAATTTTTGTCTATTATAACAGCTTCCCCCTTGTATCGGCAAAATTTGGGCTCATTATGGTATAATTCAAGCAAAATTTAGCAAGACAAACAGAGACGATTATGCAAAACATCATGACCCTAACTGACAATGCCGCCAAAAAATTACAAAAACTCAAAGAGGCTGAGGGCAACCATGAACTCATGCTCCGTGTTTACGTCACAGGAGGGGGCTGTTCGGGCTTCTCGTATGGTTTTGATTTTGCTGATGAGTTAGATGATGATGATGCCACTTTTTTAAATGGCGAGGAGACGTTGGTCGTGGACAGCCTAAGTTATCAGTATCTGCACGGCTCCACCATTGATTATGTGGAGGGGCTAGAAGGGTCACGCTTTGTCGTGGATAATCCAAATGCCACCACCACCTGTGGCTGCGGCTCGTCATTTTCTATTTAGCCATCAGAGGATTGCCCCATAAAAAAACAAAAGCGGTATCAGACCGCTTTTGTTTTTATTGTTAAGGGCGTTTAGCTATTTGTGACAAACAATAGTCAGCCACTTAACACGTTTAGCAGCCACCTGCTTCAACACCGTAACAGCGAAGTGAAGCACAGCCTGTTAAGCCTGTTGTTGTGATGACGGTGAATGCCACAAGTAAGATGGTCATCATTTTTTTCATGTGAATCTCCTAAATAAAAATGGATGTTGTGAAAAATTTAAGGGCTGACGTTTTAAAAATGAATCATCCGTTGTCAGCTTACCTAACCTTGCACCAAATAGCCCAAACCAAATGAAGCCAAATCAAGCATTTGCCGCGATGATTGGTGTCTTTGCAGTACCTAGTGAGCATGCTTCATGCACAAGGTGGCATAAGGCACGGCGTTTAATCGCCCCTCCTCAATCTCCTCACCGCACTCAAAACATTCGCCATAGCGATCGTTGTCAATACGAGCTAAGGCACTATTGACTTTGGCAAGATTCTCTTGGGCTTCTATCAGCAGGTTCTTACGCATGTCATTCTCTTGGGCGGCAACGGCTTGGTCGTCCCAATGGTGCCCGAGTTCATCTTGGGGATTTTCTAGATGATTGGTGATTTTATTGATGCGATATTCATATTCTGCTTTTAGGGTCAGTAAGTCTTCTTTGTGCTTGGCAATGTCCATGATAACTCCTGATGATGAATGGGGATTTAAACATAGCTTAACACAAATTTGACGTGTTGGGTAGGGGGTATGTGCCCGCAGATGACCTCTTAAAACAGGGGTTTGTCACACGCCATTTTCATCACAGGACAGATTTTCTCAGCCTACATAAATAGCCATTTAACTCTATTTTTGTTACAATAGCCTCTATTTGCATCACTCAATGAGCCCCATGAAAACCGATTTTGATACCCGTTCTATCGCTGAATTTACCGAGCAAGCCTATCTAAATTATGCCATGTATGTCATCATGGACAGAGCGTTACCACACATCGCAGATGGACTAAAACCCGTCCAACGCCGCATCGTCTATGCCATGAATGAACTGGGTCTGCGTCACACCGCCAAACCCAAAAAATCAGCACGCACCGTGGGCGATGTGCTGGGCAAATACCACCCTCATGGCGACAGTGCCTGCTATGAGGCGATGGTACTCATGGCACAGCCATTTAGCTATCGTTATCCCTTGGTGGTCGGACAGGGTAACTGGGGTTCTGCTGATGATCCTAAGTCCTTTGCTGCCATGAGGTACACCGAAGCCAAGATGAGCCATTATGCCAGTACCTTGCTGTCTGAGCTTGGTCATGGCACGGTGGATTTCATTCCCAACTTTGATGGCTCCATGACTGAGCCTGCCACCCTACCTGCTCGCTTGCCCAACATTTTGCTAAATGGCACGACAGGCATCGCTGTCGGCATGGCAACGGACATCCCCCCTCATAATCTGACCGAGACAGTCAAGGCGTGTATTAAGCTTCTAAATAACCCTGACATCACCACCAAGGAGCTTTGCAAAATCATGCCCGCACCTGATTTGCCAACTTCTGCTGAGATCATCACCCCCAAAGAGGAGCTTGTCAAGCTCTATGAGGCAGGGCGTGGTAACTATAAAATGAGGGCGACCTATCATCTTGATAAACAAGACAAAAATACCGTCATCATAGATGCACTGCCCTATCAAGTCTCAGGCTCAAAAATCATTGAGCAAATCGCGCGCTTGATGATGGACAAAAAGCTGCCTTGGGTCAATGATGTCACCGATGAGTCCGATCATGAGAATCCGTGTCGTATCGTCATTGAGTTTAAGCGTGGCAAAATTGAGATTGACAAAATCATGGCACATCTATTTGCCACCACTGACCTAGAAACCTCTTATCGGGTCAACATGAACATGATTGGGTTAAATGGTAAGCCAGAAGTCAAAAACTTAAAACAAATCTTATCTGAGTGGCTAACCTCACGCCGAGCGGTGGTGCTAAGACGGCTAAACCATCGGCTAGATCATATTGACAAACGCCTGCACGTGCTTGAAGGATTGCTTGTCGCCTATCTGCATATTGATGAGGTCATCGCCATCATCAGAAATGAGGACGACCCCAAATCGGTGCTCATGAGTCGTTACCACTTATCTGAAATACAAGCATATGCCATTCTTGACATTAAGCTGCGTCAGCTTGCCAAGCTAGAAGAGATAGAGCTAACTGCCGAGCGTGATGCACTGCTTGCCGAGCGTGCCATCATTGCCGACCAAATTGACAATCCTAACAGCTTAACCAACCTGATGATTGATGAGCTGACCGCAGACATGAAAGCTCATGGCGACAAACGTCAGTCGCCCGTGGTGGCACGTGAAGAGTCCATGGCGGTCAAAGCATCCGAGATGACCCCAAGCGAGAATGTCACGGTCATCCTATCAAAGGCAGGCTGGATTCGCATGGCAAAAGGGCATGAGATTGATCCGACAACCCTAAACTACCGCACAGGCGATGAGTATGCCACGCACGCCCTTGGCAAGACAAACGAGCGTCTCATTCTTCTAGACAACATGGGGCGTAGCTATGGGCTAGACACAGCTAGCCTGCC
>JBHCFR010000071.1:0-2524 GCA_041801945.1 Moraxella sp.
GACAATGGATTTGATTATAAAATGAGCAAGGAAAAAGCCTACTCCACTGACTCAAACATGCTTGGTGCTACCCATGAAGCCAAAGATTTGGAGTTCTTGAACGCCAGCCATAAAATCGTTGAACCCATCATGGGCGTGCGTTATTGGGATGAAAATGTGCAAATCTCGCCCGAGGAAGTCACGGTAGAGTTTTTTGAGGGTAATCCTGTGGCACTAAACGGCGAACGCTTTGATGACCCTGTGGCGCTCATGCTAAAAGCCAATGAAATCGGCGGTCGCCATGGGCTTGGCATGACTGACCAGATTGAGAATCGCATCATTGAGGCCAAATCCCGAGGCATCTATGAAGCCCCCGGCATGGCACTACTGCACATCGCTTATGAACGTCTTGTGACGGGCATTCATAACGAGGACACCATTGAGCAGTATCGCATTAATGGTTTGCGATTGGGTCGTCTGCTTTATCAAGGTCGCTGGTTTGACAGCCAAGCACTCATGCTTCGTGAAACCGCCCAACGCTGGGTTGCCAAGGCAATCACAGGCGAGGTGGTGCTTGAACTAAGACGCGGTAACGATTATAGCATCCTAGATACGAAGTCGCCAAATCTCACCTATGAGCCAGAACGCCTGTCTATGGAAAAAGTAGAAGAGGCGAGTTTTACTGCCACGGATCGTATCGGACAGCTGACCATGCGTAATCTTGACATCTCAGACACACGTGCCAAACTGGGTATCTATGCAGGGGCAGGACTGCTTGGACTGTCTGGCGGCAGTGCCGTGCCACAGCTAGATGGCAAATGATGGTTCAGCCATAGTTACTCAAAAGAGCGAAATGATTTTCGCTCTTTTTGTCATGAAAACCAACCACAAAAACACCGTCAAAACTGATGAAAAGGATGAATAAGCAGACTGCTATCGTCCCCTAATCTGCCCTTTGATCGCCCCTTGATGAATTTTGCACCAAAGTTTGTTATACTAGGGCGTGATTTTTTTATCTTTCATTAAAATGCGATACATCGTGGTATTTTTGCAAGTGTTTTTGTAAGGATTTTCAAGGAAAAGAAAAGCCATATTCTAAAAATGGGTCTGTTGCCCATCGCCGATATCAATATGGATAAAATCGCACAAAGCCCACGAAAATTAACGAAGCCAGCGATATTAACCATGGCTGTATGTGGAGGGAGTGTTCATTTGTTCTTATCAACCAAGGAAGAATCATGCGTGCCCTAAATGTCATTGACCACGCCTTTTTAATGCTTGAAACTCGTAAAGAACCCATGCATGTGGCAGGTTTGTGTATCTTTGAGTTGCCCGATGGGGCAGGCGATGATTTTTTGGCAAATTTGGTGGCGGATATTGAGGTTACTCGCATTAAGCCGAGCTTTCCGTTTAATCAGGTGCTAAGCCGAGGGTTATTTTGGGAGGAAGATGAAGATTTTGATGTCAATCATCATTTTCGCCATGTCGCTCTGCCCAAGCCGGGAGGTGTCCGAGAGCTGACCAATTACATCTCACGTGAGCATGGGCTAATGCTAGATAGAGCCAAGCCACTTTGGGAGTTTCATCTGATTGATGGGCTAGCACCTGCCCAAGAAGGTGCGAATGCTCGTTTTGCGTTATTCTTAAAGGTGCATCACGCCATGGTGGATGGCATTGCTGGCATGAGACTATTGCAACTGTCACTGTCCACATCCAAAACAGAGAAAATGACCGCACCGTTTTGGTCGTTGTCCACCAAATACCGCAATCAAATCAATGCCATACTGCCCATTCATAAGCCCCCCTTAAAAATCATCAAAGAGCAGCTTGCCACCATTTATCCTGTTGGACGAGAATTGGCTCGCAATGTCAAAAGCCACTTTGAGCCACAGCACCCTCACTTTGTCAGCACGTTTGACGCCCCCAAATCCATCCTAAATCAAAAAATCAGCAGCTCTCGCCACTTATCGTTCGTCTCGTTTGACAAAAGAAGATTTGCACGCATTGCTGAGTATTTTGAAGCCACGACCAATGACGTACTGCTTGCTGTTTGTGCAGGGGCACTTCGTGGCTATTTGCTCAATCAAAAAGCACTGCCCGATAAGCCGCTCATCGCTTTTGTCCCCATTTCACTTCGCCGCGATGCAAGTGCGATGGGTAATCAAATCTCTTTTATTCTCACCAATCTTGCCACGCATCAGCCCGATCCTGTTGATCGTCTGATGACGATTAAGGCAAGCGTGGACGAGGGCAAACGTCGTTTTTCTCGCATGAGTCAAGCTCAGGTGGTTAATTATAGCATTCTCACCTATGGCATGGCATTTGCCAATCTGACCACAGGGCTCATGCCAACTCGCCAAGCGTTTAACCTCATCATCTCAAATGTCCCAGGGGATAACACGCCCCTATATCTCAATGGAGCAAGGCTGACAGGTATTTTTCCTGCCTCGGTGCTGCTAGATGGACAGGCACTGAACATCACGCTGACCAATCATCAAGATAAGATTGATTTTGGCATCACCGCCTGTCAGAGTGCCTTGCCTAA
>JBHCFR010000072.1:0-3681 GCA_041801945.1 Moraxella sp.
GGCAACGGGCGTTATGCCTTTCTTGGGGCGTATGGCTACGGTTTACATACGTTCAATAAAGATGAGACCAAAACCCAAGAGCTGGTCAAAGGCATTTTGGGCAACGTCAAAGTCTTTGAAAATGGCGGACGTGCTGCCACCACCACCTTTGCTCAGCGCGGTATTGGCGATGTGCTCATCACTTTTGAAAATGAAGCCAACGTCATCAAAGGCAAATTTGGTAATGTAGAGATTGTTTATCCAAGCTACACGGTCAATGCCGAAAACCCTGTGGCGGTCGTCAATGCCGTGGCGGACAAAAAAGGCACAAGCGATGTCGCCAAAGCCTATTTAGAACATTTGTACAGCGATGAAGCACAAAACCTAGCGGTCAAATATTTCTTACGCCCAAGCAATGCCGAGATTCTAAAAGCCAATCAAGACAAATTCCCACAAATGCAAACCTTTTTCCCCAATGATGTGTTTGGCGATTGGAAATCCATCATGGAAACGTATTTTAAAGAAGGCGGTGTCTATGATAAATTGGCAGTCGGCTCACAAGATAGAGTTGCCCCTGCTGAAAATAAATAATTCGTTTAAAGACTTCAATCATAAAATACCCCTGTTTATTTGACAGTGGTATTTTATTTTTATGACAAGTTATTTATGACAGGCTATTTATTTTTTGGATATGTCTTTATCTGATAATTCTACATAACTATCATCAATGGGTACATAACCTGTTTTTGCCACCAATTCTTGACCTTGTGGCGATAATATCCATTGAATCAATTTTTGTACTTCATCGCTTTCATTACCCAAGGTTACTGCATAAAACGGATAAGCAAAAGAATAAGTGCCATTTCGAATATTCTCATGATTGGGCATGACGCCATTTATTGCCAATAATTTAATTTCTTTTTGTTGTACCAAACGGGTAGAATAAAACAAAAATGAAAAACCTAGTGCATTATCAAAATTACGATAATCTGCCACTTGATTAATAATGCCGCCCATGCCTTCTACCACATCTTCTCTTGGGGCAGCCATCAGTGGCGTATCGCCCATGATTTTTTGTAAGGCGGTTTGTGAACCTGAATTTTCAGGACGCTGAAAAGCACGAATATCATCGTTTTTGCCACCTACTTCTTGCCAGTTTTTGATATTGCCTGTATAAATTTGTCTGATTTGTTCTGTGCTTAATTCATTGACGGGATTTTTACTATTGACAAAAAAGACAAAGGCTTCTTTACCAATCGGCGTAAGTTTAAATTCTACACCCAATTCTTTGGCTTTTGCCAATTGTTCTTTTGATGGCTCTGGCACAAAGATAATATCCACTTCTTGTTTTAATAACCTTTGATAAGCACCATCGGTTTTACTAAGGACAATGGTTTCATCCAGTCTATCATAATCATCTGCTAATGACTTAGGATAAACTTCGGTGGCAAAGGCTGAATATAATGGGTATAACGCGGTAGAACCGTCCAATCTAGGCAGATTATCCGTTAATTGCAAAGTGCTTGGCTCATCTAATTTGGCAAGATAGCCAGTACTAAACGGACGATAAAAATATTCATCAAATTCACTGGCAACGATTGGGATATTTCTTTGGTAGTTCTGATAATCGCTAAATCCAATGACGCCCATCAGTGTTAGTCCAACGACCACACAAGGATAGATTAATTTGCTTTTAACAAAATTAGGACGAGCGCATACTATCCAAATCCAAAGATAACAAATAAGTACGATGATTGGCGGAATGCCTGCCCATTTTATCCCATCAAAAGCTAATATCAGAAAAACCCAAAAATCAACAAATAAAACCGCCAATAAGCCAATAAAGAACAAGCCATGATGAATAGGTTTCATGATTAATCAAGCTCCCACTGCTGTTTTTTACCCACCACATCAGTGATATAAGACGGAATGAGCCACGCCCCACCGACAAAGCCTTTACACTGCCCTGTATGGTATTCGGCAGTTTTTTCATAACGATTGCCCGTCCAAATCCAGCTTTCACCACCCCAACAATCGCCAATGCCACGCCCTTTATAAAGATACGACAGTCTATTACCGTCCACATCATTCACACTATCAATGGTTTGATAACTATGCGTCAAGTCATTATTCATCACCCATGCCGTATCACTGATATTATATGCCCCTGTCATACAGCGAGCCGTAACAAGCTTTTTATCCTTAGTGATGGGCATAACAGCAAACTGTGTTTCTGACAAATAATCACTCGCATCTTCTTCTAGCATATCGCAATATTTATCTTCTTTTTTCATCAGTGGTGTTAAAAACGCAACCAATTTTTTACCCTCGGCACTGTTTTTGTCTATCAACACTGTATCAGCGGTCAAAACAGGCTTTGGATGAATGACTGGTTTTTGACGGGCGGTTTTTGCCAAAGTTTTCTTATTACCCTTTTTTAAAATGGCAAAAGGTGTATTAGCCACTCCCAAATGTTCGTCTATTTTGCCAAGTACTTCTTTTAAACCCACATCAGATACTTGCCATATCTCTTTACCATGACGAAATTTGATTGATGCTTTGCCTGTTTTGGCAATGCTTTGAATGATGGCATTAATTTGACGCTGGTTTAATTCAAAGTCATCGCCGTTTTTATGAATAACCCCCAAATTTTTATGATTCACTGTCATGGTCAGTGTCTGAATGTGCCCTGCCCCATTTTCATCTAGAATATCTACTTTGACCAGTCCGGTGATTTTATTTTGTGCAGCTTTTTTTAATAATATGCTCGCCACCTGCTCACCGGCATCACCTGCGTGATACCCTTCGGCATAACAGGTTTCAATGTTATTACACGTCAGCGACCAATCGCTGATTTTATCGGTCTCATCGGCAAAGGGCAGATAATAAAAAGGCTCACTCCCAGCAATGTCCGCCCAAGAAACACCTGCCAAAGACACACCCGACACCACACACAACGCCTTGATGAATGCTTTCATTGTTACGCTCCTATTAAGGGTAAGATACTGTTTTTATTGTAAAACTTTTTTGTGTATGATTATGTAACAAAATGTAAATATCACACGGCTACAACAAATCCCAAAAATGAAAATTCATATTCCTTTTTATCCATACCATAATTTTACCAATCTTTTACAATACCTAAAATTTTTAAAGATGTAACACACCATGACCACAAGCGTCCATCAGCCCACCACAAAACCCTCCCAAAGCCACCCCAAAAATAAGCAAAGACGTGTCATGCCTTTTTTTGGTTTAAGCCTAGGGGTGAGCGTGTTTGCGTTGTCGTTATTAGTTGCTCTGCCGTTTATCATGATGATTTTGACCACGCTAGACATGGGCGTAAGCGAGATTGTGAGCACCATTTTTGAGCCGCAGGTCTTTGCCGCCATCAAACTGTCCCTGAGCATGGCGATTTTGGCGACCTTGACCAACCTTGTTTTTGGTACGCTCATCGCTTGGGTGCTCGTGCGTTATGAGTTTTGGGGCAAATCCATCCTCAACGCCTTGGTGGACTTACCCTTTGCCCTGCCTACCGCCGTGACAGGCATTGCCCTAGCGACCTTGTACGCCCCCAATGGGCTGTTTGGACAAGTGTTTGCCAAACTTGGTACGCTACTGACGGGCGAACCCATCAAAATCGCCTTTACCCCCATCGGCATTTGGCTTGCCTTTTTAAGTTGATAAAAATTTGAACATCAC
>JBHCFR010000073.1:0-4750 GCA_041801945.1 Moraxella sp.
CATTAGACAAACCCGATACAGACGCATAGTCAAAATCCATTGGCAAGGGCGTATTTTCAAGACGTCTCATTTGCTCTATCTCATCGTTTTGGCGATCAATATAGCCTGCGTATTTGACCGCGATTTCAATCTGCTCACCGACTTCATCGGTGACATCACTGTTTGAAATGCGGGCAATGTCGCCAAAGCTGATGGCAGGACGCTTTAATAAATCCAATAAACTGTTCTCTTTACTTAACACCTCGCCTGTGCTTGCCATAAAGGCTTGACCGATGGCGTTATTGGGTGCTGCCCAAATGTCTTTTAGGCGAGCTGTCTCGGTGGCGATGGCATCCATTTTTTGGTTGAATTTTGTCCAACGTTCATCGTCAATCAAGCCAAGCTCACGCCCGATGGCGGTCAGGCGTTCATCAGCATTGTCTTCACGGAGCAGCAGACGATGTTCAGCACGACTGGTGAACATGCGATAAGGTTCGTTAGTGCCGTGAGTGATGAGGTCGTCCACCAAGACGCCAATGTAGGCTTCATGGCGTTTAGGCACCCAAGCGTCTTTGTCTTGTACTTGCCGTGCAGCATTGATGCCTGCCAATAGACCCTGAGCGGCAGCCTCTTCGTAGCCTGTGGTGCCATTGATTTGCCCAGCGAAAAACAGTCCATCGATGGATTTGGTTTCAAGGGTGGGTTTTAGGTGCTGGGGGTCAAAATAATCATACTCAATGGCATAACCGGGGCGAGTGATGTGGGCGTTTTCAAGACCACGCATGGAGTGAATGAAGTCCACTTGCACATCAAAGGGCAGACTTGTAGAGATGCCATTAGGGTAGAGTTCATGTGTGGTCAAACCCTCAGGTTCAATAAAAATCTGATGGCTCGTCTTATCGGCAAAGCGATGAATCTTATCCTCGATGGAGGGGCAATAACGAGGTCCAACACCTTCAATTTTACCGCTAAACATGGGGCTACGGTCAAGATTGGCACGGATGATGTCGTGTGTACGCTCATTGGTATGCGTGATGTAACAAGGGATTTGGCGTGGGTGCATGGCGACACTGCCCATATAGCTCATCACAGGCAGAGGGGTATCGCCTGCTTGCACCTGCATCACCGAAAAATCCACCGAACGAGCGTCAATGCGGGCGGGCGTTCCTGTTTTTAGCCGTCCAACGGGCAAGTTTAATTCACGCAGACGATGAGCTAAGGCAACAGAGGGCATGTCCCCTGCTCGTCCGCCGCTTTGGTGTTTTAGACCGACATGGATGACGCCCCCTAAAAATGTACCTGATGTCAGCACGACGGCTTTGGTGTTGATACGCACGCCGGTTGCTGTGACCACCGCCACTGCACGTCCATTTTCTACGATGATGTCATCCACAGGCTGTTGGAATAAGTCTAGATTGTCTTGGTTTTCAAGCGTATGGCGAATGGCTGCTTTGTATAAAATACGGTCAGCTTGGGCACGAGTGGCACGCACTGCCGCCCCTTTGCGACTATTTAATACGCGAAATTGAATGCCTGCCTTGTCAGTTGCCAGTGCCATCGCCCCACCCAATGCGTCTACTTCACGTACCAGATGAGATTTGCCAATCCCACCAATGGCAGGGTTACAGCTCATCTGACCTAAGGTCTCAATGTTGTGAGTGATGAGTAACGTACTTACCCCCATGCGAGCCCCCGCCAGTGCAGCTTCTGTGCCTGCGTGTCCGCCGCCGATGACGATGACGTCGTATGTTTTTGTAAAAAGGCTCATATTCATCTGATTATTAAAAAATAGATTATTTTAGCATAGTTTTCATAAAATCACATGCCAACCTTACCCAAGGATTTTTATGATATGAGTGCAAACGGCATAAACTTGACACAAAATAAGCGTGAAGCGTGGTGCGGTCATGTCATGTCATCATTTTAAGAGTTTTTAAAACATCATGGCAAAAATGGCGTATAATAAATCATGACGCTGCGTGTTCATGTATTTTGCACACTTGCTGCGTGTGCTGCGACGTTGCCTATGGATTTATGGTCAAATACCATCTTGTGAGATGGGCTTTTATGGAAGGTGCTTATGCCCATTTTTACCAAACATTATAAAGTATATATCAATCATACAGATGCAGGTGGCATCGTTTATCATGCCAATCATCTCACCTTTTTTGAAAATTGTCGCAGAGACTGGCTGTCATCTTTGGGCTTTCATGGTTATTTTTTTGATACAGATGGTGCAGCTGATGGTACGAGTGGACAATCTGACAAAATTCATTTTGTGGTCAGTCGTGCTGATTTGTCCTACAAACTGCCGCTCTTGGTGGATGATGTGCTTGTCGTGAGTGTCCATGAAGTCATCAAAAAATCAGCCAGCCTTATCATGACGCAGCATATTTATAGAAGCGAGGATGATTTTAGACAAGGCAAAATCGCCACCGTTGGCGTCATTACTTTGGCATGCGTCATTAATGGCAAGCAGGGTATTCGCCCCCACCGTCTGCCCAAGGCGTTTCGCTAAAAAAAGCAGAAAGTGCGTGCTTTCTGCTCTGCTCGTATTAGAGACTAAATCCTAAATTCATGCACCGCATCCACGAAGACTTTGGCATGCTCAGGTTTGACCCATTGGGTGATGCCATGACCAAAGTTTGCCACATAGCCTGTTTTGTCATGAACATAAGCATCTGATAACATGGCCTGTACCGCCTGCTTGATGTCTGCGGGCGAACCATAGAGTGTCGCTGGGTCAAGATTACCTTGTATGGCTTTTTGTGGTTGTAATTTTTTGTGCTTGACGGATAGGCTTTTTTGGGCTTCATTAAGCTCTCGTCTTGCCTTATCTAATGGCATGGTCCAGTCAAGTCCCAAGCAGTCCGCCTGACTGTCCGCTTGCACATCCAGCCAAAGCCCTCCCCCTTTGGTAAACATCACCACAGGAATGTTGGGGTGTTTTTCTTTTAATGTGGCGATAATCTTGCGATTATAGTTGTGGCTAAATTCCACGAACTGACGATGACCCAGCGCACCCCCCCAACTGTCAAAAATCTGCACCAAGTTCGCCCCCGCCATGATTTGAGCATCCAAATAATCCACAACCGCCTCTGCAATCTTGGCAAGCAATGCATGCAAAAACTCGGGACGTGCGTACATCATCTCTTTGGTGTGGCGAAACTCACGGCTAGAACCACCCTCAACCATATAAGTCGCCAGCGTCCAAGGGCTACCACTAAAACCAAACAAAGGCACTTGCCCGTTTAGCTCTCGGCGGATGCTGGTGACGGCTTTCATGACATAGTCTAGCTGACCATGAACGTCAATGATGGGCAGACGTTCAAGGTCGCTTAGGGTGCGTACGGTGTATTTGAACTTTGGTCCCTCGCCTTCTTCAAAATACAACCCAAGCCCAAAGGCATCAGGAATCGTCAAAATATCACTAAATAAAATCGCCGCATCAAGCTCAAAACGACGCAGCGGCTGCAAAGTCACCTCGGTCGCCATGTCTGTGTCTTTGCACAGGCTCAAAAAATCCCCTGCTTTGGCACGCACCTCTTTATATTCTGGCAAATATCGCCCTGCTTGTCTCATCATCCACACAGGGGTCGTATCCACAGGCTCAAAACGCAAGGCACGAAGCAGGCGATCGTTTTTTAAGGGGGCAAATTTTTGGGTCATGACAAACTCATCTGATTAAGGTAAATTAAATTTGTTAAATTAAACATCTAGGCGTTTTTATTCGCCTAGTCTTATGGATAATAGCATCAAGGGTTTCGGGCATCGGATGGCAGGACATCAGTACAAGGGATGCCCAAACTGCCCACACAAATCTGACATCAGTCCCACACACCACGCTTATAATACCGCCATGTCATCACGATGCACCATGATGGTCTTGTCATTGCTGGCAAGATTTAGGATTTGGAGTACTTCATCGGTGTGTTTTTGGGTGATTTGTTTTGCTTGATTGCTGTTAAAGCCGACTTGCCCCACCGCCAAACGCACTTTTTTGGTATTGACAATCTCCACCACATCGCCAGCATCAAAGTCACCTTGCACATCTATCACACCCACAGGCAGTAACGATTTGCGTTGATGAGTGATGGCACTGGCGGCACCATCATCAATAATCAGCGTCCCTGCCATGCGAACATGCGTGGCAAGCCATTGCTTTTTGGCGATTAGACGGTCGGCATGATCGGTGGTCAGCTTCGTGCCGATAGCCTCACCGCCGACCAAACGAGTGATGATATTTTCGGTCTTACCATTGGCGATGATGGTGGGGCAATTTGCCATCGCTGCCAGTCGTGCTGCTCGGATTTTGGTAAGCATGCCGCCACTTCCCCATTTTCCGCCATCGCCTGCCACACGAAACAAATAATCCGCCATCGCCCGTTCGGTCTGGATGAGTTTGGCATCAGGATTGGTGCTAGGATTATCGGTAAACACGCCCTCTTGATCGGTTAGGATGATGTATAGGTCCGCCCCCACCATCGTGGCAGTCATCGCCCCAAGCGTGTCATTATCCCCAAACTTGATCTCGCCATAGCTGATGGCGTCATTTTCATTGACCACAGGCACCACTCGCCACTCTATGAGCTGGTTCATGGTCTGGCTGATGTTCAAGTAGCGTGAGCGATGAGCAAGGTCATCGTGAGTCAGCAGAATCTGTGATGACTGCACGCCTTTTTGGATTAGGGCTTGCCACCATGTCTCAATGAGCCCCATCTGTCCAATGGACGCACAGGCTTGCAGGGCAGGTAGTTTTTTGGGACGCTCG
>JBHCFR010000074.1:0-3251 GCA_041801945.1 Moraxella sp.
CAGTTGGTCTGAGTGTAGAGCTGCATGAGCGCCCCTGTCGCCTTAATGCCTCGCCATGCCACGGGGGTATTGTCACTCTCAATGAGATTGCCAATGGAGAGCATGGCGATACCATGAGCGTCTATCGGCACGAATTGGTCGTTCTCCACGGCAGGTTTCGCCCCTGCCACCCCAAGCATGTCAGGGATGGAGGGTCCATAAATATCAGCGTCTAATATGCCCACCCTCTTGCCAAGTTTTTGCAGGGCAAGAGCGATATTGACGCTGGTGGTGGATTTACCCACACCGCCTTTGCCTGATGCCACCACGATGATGTGATGTATGCGTGGATGAGGGGCGATGTCTGACTGTTTGGGGGCGGATTTGCTGGGGGGGTTTTCTGTTTCATGTTCAGGGATACCCTCTTTTTTTGGGGTAAAGGTCTCCACTTTATTGGCACTCCCATCGGTCATCAAAGGGGGGCGATCAGACAGTATGACGTTCAGATTCACCTCTGCTATGCCCAGCAGATGCAGTCTGGCACGCAGGTCATGATAAAGCTGTTCAAGTTTGGCTTGGTCGGCGTCCTTGGCTATCTTGATGGCGATGTTTAGTGTGTCGTGCTGCAATGTCTTATCGCTGATGAAGGTGGATAAAGGCTGCCCATAGAGTTTAAAGTCATGTAGCACAGTGTCCACATCATTAAGGTTGGGCGTGTTTTTCTTTTTAAAGGGATTAAACATGGTGATCTCTTAACAATAAAGGGTGCGATAAAAAAGGGCAGACAGACCGCCTAACCATAAAAGTGGCATTAAAATGATTTTTAAACAAGCCATCGCTTAGGTCAGATAAGGTTATTTTATCATGCTTTTGCACTGCCAAGCGATGTTTTGTCCGATTAGCCAAACAGTCCATCAACACGAGGTCTGGTCAAAATACCCGCATAAGAGACACAAAAGAGCATAAAAGAGAGTATCCAAGCCACCTGAGAGGCAAGTATCCATGTCATGTAATCCCCTCCGAGCATCGGCAGCAGCACACGGCATAAGGCGGATAGTATCATCAAGGCGAAAATCAAAGAGACCATCACAGGAGGCTCATGAATGCTTCTGCCTGTATGCCCTAGCGAGACACGTGCCATCATGGCAGTTGTCATGAGACCCACGCCAAACAGGGATAAGCCGTGCAAGCCTAAGGCGTGCAGGTTAAGTGGGCTGCTGACAAAAGGGGCAACGACAAACAAGGACAAACTGCTCGTCATGCCAAAAAAAGCAACAAAGAGCGACCACAAAAGAGGTTTTTGCCAAATGGCGGCGTGATACCAATTTTTTAGGCGTAAAAAGTTGGCAAGCATACAGAGGAGGGCAAAGAGACTGGCGACTTGTGGCAAACCGATGAATAAATCAAAGAGCACAAAGCCAAAAAAACCAACCAAACTTGCCCGATCTAAGATGAGTGAATTTTTCTGTTCAATAGACAGTCCATTTGGTTTGCCATCACGATGGACGCTAATGCCTTTGACAATAAAAAAGGGCAGCACTCGTCTGGCAATGGTAAAGACGACACCAATCACCAAGTACAATGCCCCGTACAAGGAGGTCTGTTGCAAGAGAGTATCACCCAAAAACACGCCAACATAAAACACCAAATGGGCAATCATGAGTAAGGCAAGTTTTGCCACGATGCCGATTTGACGTTTTTGGCGAGAGACCCAAACCGCCTTGACGACCGAATACACCGTCATGCCCCAAAAAATGACATCAAAAAACATGGCGACCGCCACCATGAGTGTGCTTGGGCTAGCATGCAGACCAAGCCAAAGCAGGCGTGAGAGAAGCCACGCCCCAAATATCGCCCCCAAATGCCATCCATGGGGCATGGGCTGATTGGTCCATGTCTTGACAGCGGTCAATAAAAAGCCGGCAATCACCGCCAAAGCATAGCCAAATACCATCTCATGCCCATGCCAATAAAAGGGGCTAAGAGTCCCTTTAAACGGAGCAATCCCCTGCAAGATGGCAAGCCACAGCACCATACAAAGTATGGCAAAAATCGCCGAGCCCAAGAAGAATATGCGAAAACCTAGGTTTAGGACAGGATGGGGTGAGGTGGGGCGAGAGGTGATGTTTTGGATGTTCATCAGCATGGTAAAACATTCATTAAAAATATACTTTATATGATACGTCTTTTTGGTTTGTTTTGCAATGACTGCCAAGGGAGGTGTCAATTGATGAGGTCATTTAAAAATCAGCCAATCACAACAGGCTTGAATTCATCCACACCATCATGATTTATCAAGCAGTCATCGTCATCTTGTGTATAATATCGCCAATGCCAGAGCAAACCAGTCCAATAGGCAGTTTAGTCATCAACCTAGGAGCAAGTCATGCCAAACACCTTTATCCAAAAACGCCGTCAGAAATTTATGACCAAAGACTATTATGAGAAAATCAAGCCTTATTGGGATGAGACCATAGAAGAGCACCATCATGATGAGGGTTATTACACCAGCGAGTTTAATTTCTTATCTGTGGATTTGCAACCAGACTGGATGGCATTATTTGACATGTATTATGAACAATTATTATTAGCCTACACCGCAGGTGATGACATCAACACCCTTACCCCTTATCTATACAAATGCATTGAATGCAAAGAAAATGAAGCGGCAGCCATCGCCAAACATCACCATGAAGAAGCCAGTTTACCCTGTGTGCTTGGTTTTGGCTCTGGTTCTGACAAGGTCCTGCAATTCATCAGCTTGGCATATCTGCTAGATTGCCGTGATTTATTGCCCAAAATCAAACTGCTGGCAGAAGGTCAAAACCAAGATGTCTTTGATGCCACCGATGCCATCACTGACCGTTTGTTTAGAATCAGCGGTCTTGCACAAGAAGTACGAGCTGGCAATGTGGATGGTGGTTTATACAACAACCCTTGGTACACGATTATCTGCGACTGCCTAGATGAGTTATACCACGACAAAGGCAACGTCCAAAAAATCAAAGACACCCTTCTTGATGAACTAAAACAAAACCTAGAAGAGTGGTATGACTACCACGACAACAAGCCATGGCATAACAGCCATCTTAGAATGGAAGAAGAATACGGCTATTTTGGCTACTGGGAGTTTGTGCCGGCCTGTCTTGTCTATCTCTTTGATTTAGATGATACGCCCTTGCACAAATTCATTCATTACCCCAAAGACTTGGTGGCATGGGTAAGGCAAAATCATTCCTGCAATGATTCTTAAAGTCAAGTCCCAACTTACC
>JBHCFR010000075.1:0-2976 GCA_041801945.1 Moraxella sp.
GCATAGTCACCTTGCCGTGCTTTTTCTTCGGCGTAGTCTGCCACGAGCTTCTCACTGATGACATGATTGGGGTGTTGGCGGACGAAGTTGTTGATGGTGTTTGGGTCTTGATAGGACAAATCGTTATTTAAACGCCAATAAGTTGGGTACATGGCAAACAGTGAGCCCTGCATGCTTTGCTCGTATTGGTACATGGCGTTGGTATTAGTTTTTTGGCGTTCTGCTTCCATGAACTGATAGACGCTGCTGTCATAGCTGTAATCTTGGGCGTTGGCACATGCCACCAATAACGTGCCACATACCGATAAAGTGAGTGCAGAGAGAGAAAAATAACGTCTAAAATTGCGATGTAAGACGTGCATGATGAACCCCATGAATTTAAGTCAGAAAAAGATGAGCTAGCTTACCAAAATAACTTTGCAACTCATTTAGGCGGTTGTATAAAAGTTGTAAATTTAACCATGAAAATTTTGGGCAAATTGGACAAAAACTGTCTTAAAACGGTTTGACATACTAAATTGTCGGTGGGTTCTAGGCGTGATTTTTGTATTTTCATGTTATAATGGCAAGTTCATTTTCATTTGGCAAACCCTTGGAGAAAACCATGACCGTTGCTACCTTCAACCCCAAAGCCTCCCATGACGGTAAATCTCTTACTCACGATGCATCTTATCCAGAACAAAGCCTAGAACAAAACTTAGAACGAAATTTGGAACAAAACCCAAAAAACACCACCGCACCCAAAAAAGTTTTTATCGCCACCCAAGGCTGTCAGATGAACGAATACGACAGCCAAAAAATGGGCGATGTGCTGGGCGACAGTCACGGCATGATTGTCACCGATGACATCCATGACGCTGATGTACTCATCATGAATACCTGCTCCATCCGTGAAAAGGCCCAAGAGAAGGTATTTAGCGAGCTTGGTCGTTGGCGTAAAATGAAAGACAAAAACCCCAACCTTGTGATTAGCGTGGGAGGCTGTGTGGCATCCCAAGAAGGCGACAACATCCAAAAACGTGCTCCCTATGTGGACATCGTGTTCGGTCCTCAGACCTTGCATCGGCTGCCCCAGATGTATGATGAGCTGACCACCAAAACAGCACATGCCAAAGGGCTCAATGATCCTGCCCAAAACAGGGGCAAAAGCCGCATTGGGGTGGTGGATGTGTCTTTTCCAAGCATTGAGAAATTTGATTTTTTGCCCGAGCCTAAGGTGGAAGGCTATAAGGCGTTTGTCTCTATCATGGAAGGCTGCTCTAAGTACTGCTCGTTTTGCGTCGTCCCTTATACCCGTGGTGAGGAGTTATCTCGCCCCTTAGACGATGTACTTGCTGAGATTGACAGTCTGGCAGAGCAGGGCGTGCGTGAAATCAATCTGCTGGGGCAAAACGTCAATGGCTATCGCGGTGAGAAAGAGGATGGGACGATTTGTCGTTTTAGTGAACTGCTGCATTATGTCTCGCACATTGATGGGATTGAACGTATTCGCTACACCACCAGCCACCCCTTAGAGTTCACCGATGACATCATCGAGGCGTATAAACACCTGCCAAAACTGGTCTCGCACCTACATCTGCCTGTGCAAAGTGGCTCAAACGCCATCTTAGCGGCAATGAAACGCAACCACACCATTGGCATTTATATCAACCAAATCAATAAATTAAAAGCCATTCGCCCTGATTTGCATTTATCTAGTGATTTCATCATCGGCTTTCCTAATGAGACCGATGAGGATTTTGCCGATACGCTAAATCTCGCCAAAGCATTAGACTTTGACCATTCATACAGCTTCATCTACTCAAAACGCCCTGGCACACCAGCCTCTGACTTGCCTGACAATGTCAGTTTTGAGACCAAAAAAGCACGTTTGGCAACATTTCAAGAGGTCATCAAAGAATCCACCTTCGCCAAGACGCGTGCCATGGTCGGACAGACCGTGCGTGTCTTGGTTGAGGAGCGTGCCAACCGCAGAGAGGGCTATTTACATGGTTCGGCGGATAATACGCGTTCGGTGATTTTCAAAGGCGGCGATGAGCTTTTGGGTAAGTTTGTAAGCGTTCATGTGACTCATGCCATCAGCATGCATCTTGTGGAGGGTGAGCTAGTAGCAGTGCTGGACTGATGCTTATCATGACAAATCCCAAAGCGATTGCCTTGGGATTTACTGACTGATAAAGAAGTAAGAATGCTTAAAACTCAATCACCACTTTCATGGAGCTCATCGCTCTCTCCTTGTGTCGTAGGTTTGTGTGGTCAGCATTGATTTGCTCAATGAGACTAAAACTAATATAACACAAGTTTGGGCGGATTTCCATGAAATTTCTATGAAAATCAATAAGTTATCATATAACATTATTCTTTTTGGAATAAGTGATGATGGCACAGATGCTGCTCTACAAAAACATGACGCAAAAAAGTAGGCGATACCTATTTTCTGCGTCATGTGGTATTTAATGAGTGAATTAAAAGTGTTACTGTTTTTGATTCATGGCATCAAAGATGGGAGGGAGTTCTTTTTGTTTTTGAATTTCATTGGCAGTCAGACGGTCAGGGGATAAGCCTTTGATGATGGATAAATCCGCCACTTTTTTGCGTTTGCGGTGAGACAGGCTCACAGGCACCATGCGGGCGAATTCAAACAGATACAGATACGCCTCCTCGTCGCCATCAAACTCATCGTTTTCATCAGGTCTCATGCCAGCGATTTTAGCAAGGTCAGCAATCTGCTCACGCTCATCATCAGACAAAGCAATCTCTGCCACGCCCAGACCTGTGATGTAGCCACCTGCCCAATCTTTTAATGCCAAAAAACGCTCAGACAGTTCATGCTCATCATCAGGCACAAGAGGCTCGTAAGCATAAGCATCATCTTTATCTTTTAGAGCAAAACTCACATCCTCGGCATATTCGCTAAGCAGCTCCAACGCATGTTCATCAGGAAGTCCAAAGCTAAGCTCGGTCAGTATCGTAGAC
>JBHCFR010000076.1:0-4906 GCA_041801945.1 Moraxella sp.
ACCACAGGTGCAGGCATTACCATCAACAACAGCGTGATTCAAGAGCCTCCACTCACCCAAGAAGAGCGTGATTTTATTGCCGCTCAGATTCAAGCCAACAGCACCGAAGAGATTCAGCCAATCGCCCGTGATGGTAATATTGAATTAAACGCCATTCAGACCCAACAGTCTGTATTAGAAGCCCGCGGGGAAACCAAAAGTCTAAGTTACAGTGCGCCTGTGGGTGCAGGCACATCACCTGCAACCCTGTCAAATAACGACACCACCACTCTCCCAAATCCAGCTCAAAACACACCGACCACTCAGACAGCACCCACCGTATCCACACCCACTACTCAGACCGAGCGTTATAAGGTGGTGGCAGGCGACACACTGACAGGGATTGCGGCGGCTCATGGGCTAAGCGTTGCTCAGTTGGCAAGTTATAATGGCATAGCGACCAACACCCAAGTGAAGACAGGTCAGAGACTCTGGCTCATCCCAGGTAAGGTGAGCACCGTTGCCAAAGATACTGCCAAACCTGCGGTCAAAACCAACACGCACACTGTGCGATCAGGGGAGAGCCTAACCTCGGTGGCGAATAAATACAACATGAGCGTGCAGGATTTGGCGGCATTAAATGGTCTATCAGTAACTGATGGCATTCTTATTAACCAAAAACTCAAAGTATCAGGCACGCCCAGTCAGACAGCCAAATCCGAAAGCAAGCCGACGGTCACAACCAGCAATTATAAAGTGCAAGCAGGTGACACGCTCACCGCTGTCGCCAATAAGCTTGGCGTCAGTAATGCTGATATCGCAAGTCTCAATGGCTTTAATGCCAACACGTCACTCATCGCTGGTCAAACCATCAAAGTCCCTGCCACCAACAGCCAAGTAGAGCGTAAATTAAACAATCAATCAGTCAAATATACCGTGCAGTCAGGCGACAGCCTAACCTCGGTGGCGAACAAATACGGCATTAGTGTGGATGAGTTGGCAACCGCCAATAATTTATCCAGAACAGCAGGTCTGATTCGTGGTAGAGTGCTGACCATTCCTGCATCAGGTACGGTCAAGCCAAACAGACAAGCTGGCAACGCCAATAACACCAATGATGATGTTGCTCGTGGTAATGTCATCAAATCCACCGAAAGCTACACGGTCAAATCAGGCGACAGTCTAAATGCCCTTGCCAGTAAGTACGGTGTCTCCGCCAGAGATTTGGCAGCGACCAATAAATTGCCTGCAAACGCTCAGCTTCAACGTGGTCAAACCATTAAAGTGCCTAAACTTACCGATACTTATACGGTCAAATCAGGCGACAGCTTGGGTTCTGTGGCAAAAAAATACGGCATTAGTGTGGCAGAGCTTGCCAACATGAATGGTTTGAGCACCAAGGCAGAGCTCAAAAAAGGTCAAAAGCTGATTGTCCCAAACAAATAGCAACTGCCAAAATCGCTGTTAAGAATAAAGACTAAGAAGGTAATCTTCTTAGTCTTTTATATTGGGTCTTTTATATTGGGTCTTTTATGGACTATCTTGGTCTGTGCATGCATACGCCGAATGAGCGTGTGATGTTAGGCACACCTAACCAAGCCAAGTCTGCTGATATGTGGACCTAGTGTGGACTCAGTGTGGAAATGGACGCAGTTTATCAGCTTCTATCCAAGCCATCATCCACTCATCAGGGGGTAGATGGATGTCAGTGTATCCCAATGAGGATAGAACGGATTCGGTGGGAATGGGCTTGCCAGTCATGAAATTTGTCACCGCCGTACGCAGCAGGGCATGGCAGGTGCACTTACCCTTTACCCACATTGTCTGCTCAATATAAAACCACTTCTCATCAATGGCACACACCCGAGTCTTTATCGTGACTTTATCAAACAGTCGGATGCGTTTACGGTATTGAATGGTACTCCCTGCCACGACAAGCCCCCATTTTTGTCGCACCAACTTCGCACCAAGACCTGTTCTGATGGCAAAATCGTTACGTCCCAAATCAAACAACGTAAAAATACGCCCATTATTCATCTCAAAGAAATTATCAATGTCGCTAAAGTTGCCGGTAAAATGGTAGTCGGTGGTGTCTGTCAGTCCGACAATGGAGCCTGACCTCTTGCTTTTTTGATAAGCAAGAGAGCTACTGACGATATTTTCGGCTAAACGCAAAAAAGGATACATGGCATTTTCCATTTTAAAAAGGTAAATTATTTTAGCATAAGCATGATAAAAAAGAAGGGATTTCTGTCACGGATGACTGGGGCATGGATGATTGGGGTATGGATAACTGGGGCGTGCTGATTTGCTGTCTTTATTGACTGTGCTCTTGTTGGGAGTCGTGATAGGATGATGGGGCTAAAACCTTTGCCTTTGGAGGTTTTAAGGAGTCATCTAAGAATCAGACTTTTGCACAAGATGAATGATGAAAATAATGATTGAGCAGGGTATCACCTAGGTATTTAGCTAAAAATGAGACATTGTGGCACGTTTGACAAACCACCAAAATTTTGCCAAAAAATGTTACAATAACCCAAAAACCTACCTCCCAATTCTTAAATCATAACAATCGTAATTATCATGGCAAAATCAAGAACATCCTACGTCTGTCAATCTTGTGGTGCAAATTATGGCAAATGGTCAGGACAATGCATGGACTGCGGCGAGTGGAATACGCTCGTAGAAGCACCAAGTGTCAGCCTACCTCATCACAAAAACGTCAAATCCAGCATCTCTCGCACTGCAAGTAAGGCTGCAAGCTATGCAGGGACAGTCTCTGGGGTCATGAGCTTAGATGAGGTCGGCGTAACACTAGAAACACGAATGCCAACAGGGATTGGTGAGTTTGATCGGGTGCTTGGAGGTGGGCTTGTGGCAGGCTCTGTGGTGCTCATCGGAGGCGACCCTGGTATTGGCAAGTCCACCATTTTACTGCAAACTGCAACCAACATGGCAAGCAGCGAATCATTGGCAGGGTCGGCTTTATACATCACAGGTGAAGAGAGCTTATCTCAGGTTGCCATGCGTGCCAAGCGATTGGGACTGCCTACCAATCGCTTGCGAGTACTGGCCGAGACAAATGTGGACACCATCTGTCTGGCACTGTCAGCTGAACAGCCTGCGGTTGCCATCATTGATTCTATTCAGACGCTCTTTACCGAGGTGATTCAGTCCGCGCCTGGGGGAGTGGCACAAATCCGTGAGTCTGCTGCCATCCTCACACGCTATGCCAAGCAGACAGGCACGGCGTTATTCTTGGTGGGGCACGTGACCAAAGAAGGCTCGCTTGCAGGACCACGAGTGTTAGAACACATGGTGGACACTGTGTTGTATTTTGAAGGTGAGTCAGACAGTCGGTTTCGCATGATAAGAGCGGTTAAAAACCGTTTTGGGGCGGTCAATGAGCTTGGGATTTTTGGCATGACGGATACAGGGCTAAAAGAGGTCGCCAATCCGTCCGCGATATTTCTAAGCCGATACGAAAAACCCATCGCAGGGTCGGTGGTCATGGTCAGCCGTGAGGGGACACGTCCACTGCTCGTCGAGGTGCAGGCTTTGGTGGATGACAGTCACGCACAGCCTAGACGCATGGCACTTGGGCTGGATTATCAGCGTCTGTCCATGTTGCTTGCGGTCATGCATCGTCACGGCGGGGTTCATACCAGTGGACAGGATGTGTATGTGAATGTCGTGGGTGGGGTTAAAGTCATGGAGACCGGATCGGACTTGGCGGTGCTGCTCGCCTGTGCGTCCAGTCTTAAAGAAAAAGCCCTGCCGCCACGTCTTGCTGTCTTTGGGGAGGTGGGCTTATCAGGGGAGATTAGACCTGTGCCAAACGGTCAAGAACGCTTAAAAGAAGCTATGAAACACGGCTTTACTCACGCCATCATTCCCAAAGCCAACGCACCAAAGTCTAGTGATAAGAACTTTGCCAGCATTAACATCATTGCTGTGGACAGACTAGACGATGCCTTACACCAAGCGTTTGACTTGGTTTGATTTGTCTTTTTAAATAACGGTGTTTCATGTTTGACATGTGTTATTGGGTTGGTTATTTTGATGATTTTATTAAAGCGCTTGTTGCAAGTGAGTCTAAGGTATAGTCTCGTGATTGTTTTGTTGCTTGTCTGGCAAGCCATCATCATGGTGGGGATGATACCTGATTATTTGTTGCCATCTCCTGTGCAAATCATCAGGGCATTCATGGAGGATTTTTATTTATTGGCAGATCATGCCAAATACACGCTATGGACGGCATTTTTGGGGACGCTGATTGGCTTGGTGCTAAGCTTTGTGTTGTCTATTTTAATGGATTTATCCACTTCATTTAAAGAAAAAATTTATCCTATTTTATTATTAAACCAAACCATTCCCACCATCGCCATCGCCCCTTTGCTCGTGATTTGGCTTGGCTATGGCATACTGCCCAAAGTGGTGCTGGTGGTGCTTGCGGTATTTTTTCCGATGACCATCGCCCTCATTGACGGCTATCAGTCGGTAGAAAAAGAGCAGCTTAACCTCTTTTATTCATTAAAAGCCACTCGTTATCAGCTTTATCGCCATCTAAAAATCCCCTCTGCCATGGGTTTTTTCTTTACAGGACTCAAAGTGGCATTATCTTATGCACTCATCTCAGCAGTGGTGGCAGAATGGCTTGGCGGTTATCATGGGCTGGGCGTCTACATGACTCGTGTACGAAAGTCCTATGAGCTTGATAATATGTTTGCGGTGATTTTTTTGATCAGTTTTTTGACCATTATTTTGATTGCCTTGGTAAAAATGTTAGAGAAAAAATGCATGAGACATCAATTTTTAGAGAGTAAGACTGACAAATAAATCCCCAATAATTAGAGGGTAAATTTTGCCCATCCGTATTTGACTCAGCCCTTAAAAAGATGACATCATTGATTGGCATCAAACCACC
>JBHCFR010000077.1:0-2762 GCA_041801945.1 Moraxella sp.
AGCGTCACTCAGTATCGTCCTGTATTTGACACTGAGACAGTCAAGATGAGTGTCAGACTAGACAACCTAAGCCCTCATGATAAAGGGCAAACCTTTGACTTCATCACCGAGGTTCATGTTGATGAGGAATTGGTCTGGACAGGAGTCTCCACTTATCTGTCACGTCAAAAACAGCCCAAGGAAGATCGCACTGTCAAGCCAATACCTGAAACCATAGCACGTTTAGAGCCTGATGATAACGGCTGGGCAGAACTCATTAATATCCCCGAGGACATTGGGCGGCGTTATGCTTTTGTGTCGGGTGATTTTAATTTGATTCATCTGCACCCTTTATCTGCACGGGCTTTTGGCTTTCCTAAGGCGATAGCTCATGGGATGTGGTCAAAAGCTGCCAGCATTGCTCAATTTTACGACTTACCCAAAGCTTATCGGGTGGACGTGTCATTTAAGACGCCCATCTTTTTACCCTCAAAGATAGATTTTGTGGCACGTCAAGAGAGTGATGGGCGAGCATTTGCTCTGTATGCTGCGGGGACAGATAGACCGCATCTGCTAGGCAAAATTACGTTTTTATGATGTCAGAGTAACTCCATGATTGACTGGCAAGATTTTCCTGACATCCTACAATCATTACAATTTGATGCAGTGCCTGCGGGTGGGGCATTGGTAATCATGCACAAAGGGCAGACCGTGGTAGATACTGCCATTGGAGAGGCTCTGCCAGACCAACCGTGGGACAGTCATAGGCTCTCGGTCAATTTCTCTATTGGCAAGGGGGTCATGGCAACACTGATTGCCGTGCTCGTCTCAAAAGGTTTAATCCACTACGACAAACCCATCAGTCATTATTGGGCAGAGTTTGGGACTCATGGCAAAGAGGGTATTACTTTACGTCACGTCCTAACTCACACCAGTGGGCTGTTTAACATCACAGCCTTAACCAATGATGTCAATGAGATGATTGATTGGCAAACCATGACCGCCAAAGTCGCTCATATGTCGCCTGACACACCAAAAGGGCAAAGCGAACACGGTTATCAAAGTGCGTATAGTGCCTTAGTCTCAGGGTGGATACTCGGAGGTTTGGTAGAGCGAGTGACTGGCATGAGTTTACAGTCTGCCTTGGATGAATATCTTGCCATCCCTCTTGGCATACAAGGCGAGCTATATTACAAACTCCCTGCCGACAAGCTAGGACAAGTCGCCAAACCTGTACGCTATTTTCATGGTGAGACCACCACCACAAAACGCAAACCCACCCTAAAACCTGACACACCTCAGATGCTAGAAGTCTTGACGCATTGTCCTGCTGCCCCTTTGTGGAGAGATAAGGTGGACATCATCAACACTGCCAATGTGAATAAGCTGTATTTTGATACCACCAAGATGAATCTGGCGAACTATAAAAATGCACTCATGCCTAATGGACGTGATGGGGTAGAATATTATCATGACAACGTCTTGCAAGCCGTCATACCTGCTGCCAACAGTACCTCCACCGCTCATGCCTTAGCCACTCTCTACGCCATGCATGCAAATGATGGCGTGTGGCAAGGAAAAACCCTCATCTCTGCCGACGTTTTGTCAGACATGCGTTCGGTGCGTGTGGATGGCTTTGATGCGGTCATGCCTGCCAACATGCGTTGGCGTTCGGGCTTTCATCGCCTATTTAGCTTGCAGCACACGCCAAATGCTTACGGACACATGGGGTATAATGGCTCGGTGGCATTCTGCGACCCAGACAGACAGCTTGCTTTTGCTTTTATTCATAATTTTGATACCGCCATGCTAAATGACGTGCGTCAATTTGTCCTGTCAGAAACTGCCATCGCCTGTGCCCAATCTTAATGAAGAAAAGCTATTGCAAAGCACTAAAACGATGTTATAATCATGCGGTTCGCTTTTTTTGTGCCGATCAAGAGTGGATGATGTGTCATTTTAAGTTTTCATCAATCATGGCACTTGGTAGATGATAATGGCTTGACACGTTGCCCTGTATTTTTGATGACTTGCTTTTATTTTATTGTCAAATCTTTGATGGCATCTTTAATGGTCTGTTTGTCTTTATTGTGACAAAATACACGATTTGCCTGTGTCTTCACCAATAAAATCAGGCACATCTAACAAAATACTTTTTTAACCCCTCATCTATTAAGGAATTTCTCATGAGTTTAGCAACCCAAGATGGCAAAATGTGGCTAGATGGTGAACTCATCAATCAGCCTGACGCCAAAGTTCACGTCCTAACTCACAGCTTGCATTATGGTTTGGCGGTGTTTGAAGGTGTGCGAGCCTACCAGACCGCAGATGGACGTACTGCCATTTTTCGTCTGGATGAGCACACTGAACGCTTGCTTAACTCTGCCAAAATTTTTCAGCTCAATGTGCGTTATGACCATGAGACGCTTGTTCAAGCCCAAAAAGATGTGGTTCGTGAAAACAACTTAGACAGTGCCTACATTCGTCCTCTTATTTGGGTCGGCTCTGAAAAGCTGGGCATCGCTGCCAAGGACAACACCATTCATGCTGCTGTTGCCGCATGGCGTTGGGGTGCCTATCTTGGCGAAGATGGCATCAAAAACGGCATTCGTGCCAAGACATCCAGCTACACGCACCATCACCCTAATGTCACCATGTGTAAAGCAAAAGCTGCCGCCAACTATCCTGTCTCTATTTTAGCCAACCAAGAAGCGACTAAGGCAGGTTATGACGAGGCTATCTTGCTGGTCCCACAAGGTTATGTCTGCCAAGGATCCGGTCGA
>JBHCFR010000078.1:0-10917 GCA_041801945.1 Moraxella sp.
AAACTAACGCACATCCGCCCTGCAACCTTAGGGCAAGCAAGTCGCATCAGCGGCGTCACGCCTGCGGCGATAAGTCTGCTTGCAATGACGGTGAAAAAGGCAGCAAAGACTGGCGTGTGATGAACTCATGATGACATGATGAAGATTGGTGCATCTGTGTGATTTTTATGCAAATTCCTTAGGTTTGTTTTGGGTTTGTCTTGCGATTTTGGGGATTTTTGATTATCATAGAGCTTTTGTCATAGTCCATCATACCATGAATGCCCAAGCTTTGTTTGATGCCATCAGTTTTGCCTTTATGATTGTTTTTCCCAACCTAGCCTTGATGGGGCTGGGTTTTTATTTGCAAAGAGCGGGGAGAATTGATACCAACTTCATAGACACGGCCTCTAAGATAGTTTTTAATTTTGGCTTGCCGTGTTTGCTGTTTTTTAGTGTCATTAAAAGTGACGTGAACTATGCCGAGCAGCTGCCTCTCATCATCGCAGGGTTTGTCACGACTTTTTTGCTCTTTTTTGGGGCGGAAGTTTATGCCAAATTTGCCATATCAGAAGTTAGGGATAAGGGGGTTTTTGTGCAGGGCGTGTTTCGCTCTAACATGGCAATCATCTCTTTGTCCGTGGCGGTCAATGCCTATGGAGCACTTGGCATGAGCGTGGGGGCGGTCTATATGGGCATCATCACCATTTTATATAACATTTTGTCCGTGATTACGCTCTCACGCACCCAAAGTGGCAGATTATCCACCCAAAGTCGTGACATCATCCTAAAAATCTTTCAAAACCCCCTCATCATCGCCCTTGTGCTGGCGTTTATGTATAAGGGGGTTGGTCTGCCTTTGCCACCTGCCCCCATTGTCAAGACAGGCGAGCTTTTGGCAAATATTGCCCTACCTCTTGCACTCATCTGTGCAGGAGCGACGCTGGACATGAAATCCATGCTTGGTTTGTCGGGTGTCTCCATGCAAGCAAGTATTGGCAGGATTGTCGTGGCACCATTACTGGCAGTGGTGGTTGGGGTACTGTTTGCACTACCCCCTGTGCAGTTTGGCGTACTATTTGTCATGGTGTCTAGCCCCGTCGCTGCCGCAAGCTACGTCATGGCAAAGGCGATGGGAGGCAATGATGTCTTGGCAGCGAACATTTTGGCATTTACGACCGTTGCTAGCATGATTGGCATGGCGATCGGTATGGCGTGGCTGAGAATGCTCGGATGGGTGTGAATTAGGTGCAAGATAAATGTGATGGAGGTGATGGACGTGATGGATGTGGGTTATTGCGTTAGCCCAAAAACACTAAACCATGCCTTTTTCCATGAGTGTTGCCACGTCTGCTTTGGTGTGCTGACTGTCCCACGTGATGAGTGCGTGTAGGCGGCGTTTATAAATCTCAGATAAAACGATGTTCTTGACATTCTCTGCTTGTTTTTTTAGCACTTCTTGGAGTCTTTGGCATAACAGCTCATGAAATAAAAGCTCCATTTGACCAAGGTAATGGTGCTGGTTCAGATGAAAAAACTCACGCCATAATTTACTCAGATGTGCCTGTAAACGTGTATTGGGCAGACTTGCCATGATGAGATGAGCCCTACCATCAATGGCAAAGGCCGATTTGTCATTGATGTCAAATGGTGTCATCGTCCCTGTCTTTGCCATGGTCAAAATCACATCAATGGCAGCCACCAGCTGTGCCAAATCCCGATCAATATCTTGCCAACTTGGCAAATCAGGGACAGACAACCCTTGACGAGCCAGATGATTGACATAGGGCAAGTGTGCTTCTGCCACGCCAGAGCGGGTCAGTAGGGTGTCAAGAGGGCTCTTTTGGATGATTTGTGGCGAGTAAAGTAAGCACAGATACAGCTGAGTGCTGCTGTCCATCTCCTGAGTGTAATTGGCGGTATCACGGAGGTTGTTTTGGGTGTTCCTGCCAGAGAGTCGACGCCAAAAATCGTTATTTAGCCACCATTTAAAGCTAGATCCCTTGGGCAGTTTATTTGTCAGCTCTTTTAATTCGGCAACCGCTCGGGCTTTATTTTCAGGCAGCGATAAGTCATGACGGCTTTGAAGAACATCATAAACATAATCTGCCATGCTTTGGGCGTGATTGATTTGCTCACGCATGGCGTCTGCCCCATGAGCCTTAATGTAGGTATCAGGGTCATGTCCATCAGGCAAGGTTAGGAATTTTAAAGTCTTGCCATCAGGCAGGACTGGCATGGCGACTTCCAGGGTTCGCCAAGCGGCACGCATGCCTGCACCATCGCCATCAAAGCATAGCGTGAGCGTGTCGTTGTATTTTAGCAGTCCAGCGATTTGCTTGTCATTGGCTGCTGTCCCCATGGGGGCGACCGCACCATAAATCCCCGCTTGATGCAGGGCGATGACGTCCATATAACCTTCCACCATCAGATAGTCGGTCGCTTTGGCTTGACGTGCCTCATAGAGCCCATAGAGAATGTGCTGCTTACTAAACACCGGCGATTCAGAGGAGTTGATGTATTTTGGCATCTCATCGCCCAGTGACCGCCCTGCAAAACCAACAACTCGCCCTTGACGATCTCTGATGGGGAAAATCACTCGGTCTCGCAGCAAATTAAAGTCTCGTCCTTTTTGAGAAGTGCGTATCAGCCCCAACATACGAAGCCCTTCAATATCATGAGGAAAAGCCCTCTCCAAATGCTGCCAATCACTAGGTGCATACCCTAGCCCAAAGGTGGCAATGGACTCATCGGTCAGCCCACGAGAGGCAAAATACGCTTTTGCCGCAGGTGTCTGATGAAGCATGGATTCATAAAACCGAGCAACATTTGCCAGCAATGTGTATAAATCCCCCTCGCCCTGTTGGGGATTGGCAGCAGGGATGTTTGTATTGACAAAGTTATTTGGATCCGAAAATTCTGATGAGGGATAGTATTCACCACTGACCTCATAAGAGCTGATGCCAGTATCAATGATGGCGTTATTTGGTGGGATAACTGGATTTGGGGTGATGTCATGCTGACCACTGGGTGCGACCCTAGGCAGGGCTTCGGCATGGGTGTTATGTTGTGGCGGGCTTTTTGGGGGTGCTTGGGTTTTTGGGTAGCGAATTTTTTGGGCAAAGGCATCGTCTTTGGGTATCTCAATGCCTGTTTGCTCAGACAAATAATCCACCGCTTCCTTAAAGGTCATGCGTTCAAATTCACGCAAAAACGTGATGGGGTTGCCTTTAACACCACAGCCAAAACAGTAATATAGATTCGTTTGGGGGTTCACATAAAAAGAGGGCGTTTTTTCACCATGAAAAGGGCAGCACCCTTTGAACTCACGTCCCGCTGGTTTTAGGGTGGTGTGTTTTTTGATGATGGTCACCAAATCGGCGGATGAGTTGAGCCGTTCAAGCGTGGTATCAGGTATTTTCATGTTTAGGTGTAATGGTGAGAATGTCTATGCCAATATAGTATATCGCAATCTTGACTGTAAAAAATGATAATTTTAATGATTTGTTCAACCTAAAAAAAATCCCCCAATAAAAATAAACACCGATAACATCACCAAAAACAAAACCCAAACAATCAGTTGGGTTTTAAAGGGCATGTCTATCTATCATGAATGAGCCCAAACAGGCCCCCATGAATCAAGGTATGATGTTGGCATCGCCTGTGTTGGTGTTCCCCGCTTCGGCTTCATCGGCAGGAAGACCCAAACCGATATGGCGAGTACGTCTCTCATCACTCGCTTGTGGTATGGAGACATCAGAGGTGGTCGGTCTAGGCAGAGCAAGGCTTTGGGCGGTGGTAATCACCTGCGTGCGAGTGGCACCGCCATACTGACTGGCGGTGGGGGCGTTGTTGTCTTTAACACGTCCAAATCTGCCAAAGCTGATGGAGGAGAGGGCTTTTTTGGTGATAGAACGATTATCGCCAATATTAACCTGTCCGCTGGCGCCTAGATATTCAGGATAGTTGATTTGTAATAGGGTTTTGTATTGATTGGCGGTGTCTGTTAGCCCAAGTTTTTCGTTGCTGTGTGCCAAAATAGCAATCGCCTCTGGCATACCCTGAGACTGTGGGAAATACTGAAACACCCATTTGGCACGGTTGGCAGCAGCGACATAGGCATCACGTTTGACATACCAACGTGCCGCCACCAGCTCATGCTCGGCAAAGTCATTGTAGATTGCCATCATACGTTGTGCAGCATCTGGGGCATAGTCGCTGCTTGGGTAGTGATTAACCAGATTTTGAAAATCTTGAAAGGCAAGTCTTAGATAGGAAACATCACGTTGGGATTGATTCAGATTAAATAGGCGAGAAGCTTTGGGGGCACCTCCCATGTTCGTCACCCCTTGGACATATAGGGCATAATCAATGTGGGGGCTAGTGGGATAAGAGCGAATAAACTCGGCTGTGCTTTTGGTGACGGACTCAAAATCATTGGCACGATATTGAGCATAAATAAGGTCAAGCAATGCTTGCTCGGCATACTGACCTGTGGGATAAAAGGTGCGAATGTTACTAAGAGCGTTAATGGCTTCATTATAACGTTCTTTATCCAGTGCATTTTGGGCGTCTTGATAATAGCCTACCTCAGAATTTTGGGCACTTTGGATGACGTCATCGTCTTTTTTTACCATACCTTTGATGGTGGAGCACCCAGAGAGTAGGACGGCAGATGTCATGACAGCAGATAAAGCAAGCTTGATGGGTTGATTCATTTTTTATCCAAATAGACAAGGCGTGCTGACCGTGCATCACGCAACAAATAAAATTTAAAAGAGGTGTGGTTCTCATGCTGCCACCTTAAAAATGAGCAATTCTTGATTTTCATCATCACACAGATATCTCATGTCACCTGTAAGTTTTTAAAGCTACGATGATTCATCTCATTTTTAATGGTAGCGACGAGAGGTCAGCACGCCCGATCCAAACATTAAAATAGTTTACCATAAATTTTTAAGAATGAACAACCTCAAAATAAAATCCGCCAAATTTACCAAAAAATGCTAAAATATCTCAATTTTTGATTGACAATACACCATGACCGACGATGTTAGTGATAACACCCTGATGGATGATTCTTTGGATGATGAATTTACCCCTTTATCCAAAGAGTCATCACCAGATGACCATAAAATCTTGCACACACTTGCCAAGCACGACCAAACACATCGCCATGTCGTGAATGAACAAGAGGTGGGTACTCGCTTGGATAAAATCGCCACCGATGTCTTTGATGGTTTTTCGCGAGTGCAAATCCAAGCTTTTATTGATAAGGGGGATTTGCGTGTAGATGACATGCCCCAAAAAAGCAAATATCGCGTCAGGGTCGGCGAGGTGCTGACCCTAACTACCATCTTAGAGCATCATGGCGAGGATTTGCCTGAGAATATCGCCATTGATGTGGTCTATGAAGACGCTGATGTCATTGTCATCAATAAACCTGCTGGCTTGGTCGTCCATCCAGGGGCGGGTAATCGTACGGGCACGCTAGTCAATGCCCTGCTTTATCATTATCCTAACAACGCCCATCTGCCCAGAGCGGGACTCGTGCATCGCATTGATAAGGACACCTCAGGGCTGCTCGTGGTCGCTCGCACCAAAAACGCCCAACTGGATTTGACAGAACAGCTAAAAGACAAAACGGTCTATCGTGAATATCAGTGCATCAGTGCAGGTGTGCCTAGCGACATCTTGCGTCACACCGTGATAGAGGCACCGATAGGGCGTCATCGCATTCATCGTACCAAGATGGCGGTCACTGATACTGGAAAGGCTGCGGTCACGCACATCACTGACGCCCAAGCCCTAGGAACGCATTATAGCCTGCTCAGCGTACGCCTAGAAACAGGACGCACCCATCAGATACGTGTTCATCTGTCTCATGTCGGTCATCCCCTGCTTGGCGATAAAGCCTATGGGACGCTGCCCAAATCGGGGCTGTCTGCCATGGTGCGTCAAGCGGTGATGGATTTTCCAAGACAGGCACTGCACGCTCATCGGCTGGGTTTTAGGCACCCAAGCACAGGCGAAACCCTTGTATTTAGTTGTCAGATGCCCTCTGACATGAGGCAGATGATTGGTATTTTAACAGATGAAAGATAAGCAAGACATGTTTGATATTTTGTATCAAGACAATCAGGTGTTGGTGGTGCAAACTCATGGAGGTTCGTTTGACAAATGGGGTGATGATTTATACGGTGCATTTAACCTAGGACTACATGTCGCCGATGAGCCAAGCCGTGTACTGGCTAATCGCATGACGCTGCTGGGTCAGTTACATGAATACAGCCATGATGGGATTCATGAGATTTCATGGCTTAACCAAATCCACAGCGGCGATGTCGCACGTCCTAATGTCGGCATGAACTGCCAAGACGCCGACGCCCTCATCACTCACGAGTCTGGGGTAGCTCTTGCCATCATGACTGCTGACTGCGTACCGATTGCGTTATTTAGCGAGCAAGAGGGTAACTCTCAGATTGCCTGTGTTCACGCAGGGTGGCAGGGATTGACCAAAAGCATTCTTAGGAATGTCCATCAGCAATTTGACCACAAAAACATCAAAGCGGTGATCGGTGCGTGCATCAGCCAATCTAACTATGAAATTGATAAAACGCTAGGGCATAAAATCATCAAAAGTGTGACCGATCAGCATTTGGTGGGTCTATCGGCTAATGAGCTATACCAAGAGATCATCCAAGATGGCAATGATAAAGACGGCAGGGATAAAAACAGCAATGGTCAAGATGGCAATGATACGGAGCAAACGGGCAAATGCCAAATTGATCTTGTCAAATTGACCAAATTACAACTGGCTCATTTGGGCATTGAGCTTATCAATCATGACGTCTTGTGCAGTTATGACATGCCAAATCTGTATTCTTATCGTCAGCAGACCCACGCACATAAGCCTCATACAGGCAGAATGGCGACCCTCATCGCAAAACTTCCACCTCGTGCTGACGCGTCTCGTGTGACCATCGGGCATCAACATCCATCACGCTAAGCTGGTTTTATTTAAAAATGATCGTTCGGGATAAACATAACAGTCTAAAACTCTTATTCATGTGGCGTGGAACGATACTGCCCAAGGTGTTGCCCATGATCATCATGCTGATGGCGGTATCCATGATTGCATGGGCTTTGTCGCATTATCAGCTGTATACGGTGCATCATGTTCCTGCGGTCGGATTTGCCATCTTTGGTGTGGTCTTATCCATTTTTTTGGGATTTAGGAACAGTGCTTGCTATGACAGATGGTGGGAGGGACGTAAATTATGGGGTGCATTGATTGCCAACACTCGTCATTTTAGCAGAGACACGTATTTTTTAAGTGCCGAGGAGCGTCGTGCGATATTGGTGGACATGCTGATTTTTGTCAATCTGTTTAGGGACAGACTAAGACACCAAAAGCTAGAAGCAGATTGGTTTGCAGGCTACCTTGGACTGACCCATACAGAAACTCATGACTTAAACCAGTTAATCAAAACACACATCAACGCCCCTCAGGTCATCCTAGAACGCATGCAAATCCGCCTAATGAATGCTGTCAAATCAGGGCAAATCAGCGACATCATCTATACCAGCATCCAAAGACATGTGGTGGAGATGGGTAACATTCAGGCAGGGTGTGACCGCATCAGCAGCACGCCCTTGCCGCTCGTGTATTCTGTGCTACTGCATCGGGCGGTGTTTTGTTTTTGTTGGATGTTGCCATTTGGCATTGAGTCCATGCTTGGGATGTGGACGCCGTTTTTGGTGGGACTGCTTGCTTATATGTTTTTGGGGTTAGATGAGCTTAGTAAGGAGCTAGAAGAGCCCTTTGGGGTGGCGGATAATGACCTACCTCTTGACACGATGACGCGCTTGATTGAGCGAGAAATGCTGGCACTGCTTGGCATGACAACAGATGAGCTGCCTGTGGCACTAGGTGACAATGGGCGGTTTTATTTTTCTTAAAGCGGATGACGCCTTGTCACACCAAATCTCAACGAGAGATTGATTGGCGATGTTTGAAACCCACTTTTTGACACTCTTTATTTATCCATATTTATCCATGTATTAAGGTGTATTATGACTATTTTTCCCATGGCTCGCAGCATTGATACCAAAAGCGAGATGAATCTACTTGGCAACATGGCAAA
This sequence comes from Moraxella sp., assembly GCA_041801945.1. GTDB lineage: Bacteria > Pseudomonadota > Gammaproteobacteria > Pseudomonadales > Moraxellaceae > Moraxella. Next base: position 8,127 of record JBHCFR010000078.1, read on the forward strand.
CCGTCACGGACTCATTGCAGGAGCAACAGGCACTGGCAAGACAGTGAGCCTAAGAGTGATGGCAGAAGGGTTTAGCCGTGCAGGTGTGCCTGTGTTTTTGGTGGATGTCAAAGGCGACTTATCAGGGCTTAGCCAAAAGGGTGTCGCCCAAGGCAAGATTGGCGAGCGTCTGCATGAATTTGGCATGACAGAGGAGTATTTGACAGGGTTTCCAGTCAGATTTTGGGATGTGTATGGCAAAGATGGCATTCCTGTGCGTGTGACCATCAGTGAAATGGGCTCTATGCTGCTTGCTCGTCTGCTTAACCTAAACGACACCCAAGAGGGTCTTTTAAATCTCGTCTTTAAAGTGGCGGATGATAACGGTTGGCACTTGATAGACTTAAAAGACCTAAAAGCCATGCTCGCTCATGTTGCTGATAATGCCAAAACCTATCGCACTCAATACGGCAATGTCTCAGCTGCCAGTGTGGGGGCGATACAGCGTCAGCTGTTGCAGTTGGAGAGTGAGGGGGGTAATGACTTTTTTGGCGAACCCGAACTAAACCTAGAAGACTGGATACAAACACAAAATGGCATGGGCGTGATTAACATTCTAAACGCCCAAAAACTCATGCTTTCGCCCAGATTATACAGTGCCTTCTTATTGTGGTTTTTGGCGGAGATTTTTGAGAGATTCCCTGAGGTGGGCGATCTTGATCAGCCCAAATTTGTCCTGTTCTTTGATGAGGCACACCTCATGTTTGATAATGTCTCATCGGCACTGACTGAGCAAGTAGAGCAGGTGGTGCGACTGATTCGCTCAAAAGGGGTCGGTGTGTATTTTGTGACCCAAAACCCTCTTGATTTGCCCGATGCGATTTTAGGGCAGCTTGGCAACCGCATTCAGCACGCCCTAAGAGCCTTTACCCCACGAGATCAAAAGGCGGTCAAGGCAGCAGCAGACACCTTTCGCACCAATCCTAACTTTAAAGTCGCCGATGCCATCAGTGAGCTGGGTGTGGGTGAGGCGTTGGTGTCATTCTTAGATGAGAAGGGCATGCCAAGTGTGGTGGAGCGTGCCTATGTACTGCCACCTGCCTCCGCCCTAAGCCCCTTGACGGCAGAGGCGTGCCGAGCAAGTTTTGAGTCTGACATCTTGTATCGTTATTATAAAGACAGCGTGGACAATCACTCAGCATTTGAGGCTTTGACGGCATTGGCAGAGCAAACAGCCGCAGAAGAGCAGCAGACAAAACAAGAAGCCGAGCAAGTCAAACAAGCCAAATCATCCACGCCCAGCCAAAAAGAGTTGGGCGCATTAGATGGCTTTATCGGAGGGCTGTCGGGTTCTCGCAAAAAGAGCCAACAGGGCGTGGCATATAACGTGGCAGATGCCCTAGGCAGTCAGCTGAACAAACAAGCCACCAAAGCCATCAGCCGTGGTCTCATGGGCGTCATCAAGGGCTTATTTAAATAACATGACACATAAGGCATGACAGGCAGGGGCAACTCACGAAATGCCAGCTCATGATTTCACCCATCACCACAATCATCATGATGCATCACTTAATATTTAGAGGTTTTTATGAACAAACAAGATGTCCTAAACAGTCTAAACCCTGAAATCGTCGCCAAATTTCGCACCGCCATTGAAATCGGCAAGTGGGAAAACGGCACCAAACTCACCGATGAGCAGCGTGAGACTTGTATGCAGGCGGTCATGATCTGGGAGCATGAGTATCTGCCTGTACAGGAACGCACAGGCTACATTGAAAAGCCCAAAGACGATAAGGGGCGTACTGTGGGTGATAAGTGTGATGTGGAGCATGAGCGTCATTACCCAAACCGTGAACAGCCTGGCAAATTTAAGCACTAAAAAAGGGCATTTTGCCCTTTTTATGATAATATTCGCCACACCACGCACAGCATTGCTGCCACATGAAAGATTACGCCCACCCACCAAATCGGCACGGTTAAGCCAATGGCGATGAGCCCAAAAAATCCACCCAAGGCTATCCAGTCTTGGCGTTTTTGGTTCAAAAAGTCCGCTCGTAAGGCCTGTATCTCTCGCAGCTCTCTATCTTGCCTGCCTCCAAGCATGGCAAGCGACTGAATGCTTTTGGTGGCAAGCGTTGGTAAATCGGTCGCAGAGAGTAAATGCTCAGGCAGTCTGTCATAAAAATCGTTCAAGTGTCTGATGGGGTCAAGTTGGGACTTGACCCAATCGGTTAAAATCGGCTTGGCAAGCGACCAAATGTCAAGCTCAGGATACAAATCACGTCCCAACCCCTCCACATGAACCAGTGTTTTTAAGAGCAGCATGAGCTGGGGCGGTATGCTCATCTGATGACGTCGGGCGATGTTTAAAATTTCAAACAAAATCCCCGCAAAATCAAGCTCGCTCATCGGCTTTGACACCATGGGGCTCACTGTGCGTGCCATGTCCGCTATCAGGGCGTGCTTATCAGCAGAAGGCGGTATCCAGCCTGCATGACTGATGATGTCCACAAGCGTGGTGTAGTTACCATTCATGACCGACAGGAGCATGCGAGCCACGATGAGCTGATCGTCAGGGGCAAGCTGTCCCATGATGGCACAGTCTAGCCCAAGATAACGAGGATTTGCCACCGCTGTCCCATCTGGCATCGTCTCCACAAAGATGTTACCAGGGTGCATGTCAGCATGAAAAAAGTTATCACGAAACACTTGGGTGAAAAAAATCGTCAAGCCATTTTTGGCAAGTACGGCCCGATCATAGCCTAAGGCGTCAAATTTATCCGTCTGTGAAATCGGCACACCAAAAATGCGT
>JBHCFR010000079.1:0-6313 GCA_041801945.1 Moraxella sp.
CCTTGGCAGGACAGCTCATCGCCCAAAGACAGCTGGACGCTGCCAAAAGACAGCTGGATGAAGCCTTGGAGGCAGATGGTCGCTATGCCCCCGCTTATGACATGATGGGTAATTTGCTAAGAGCAGAAGGCAGTCCTGCTAATTTGGCGAAGGCGGATGAATATTTCAAAAAAGCCATCAGCCTTGACGCTGAGTTTACACAAGCACGCAACAACTATGGTGTGTATTTGTCAGAAATGGGACGTCATCAAGAAGCCATAGAGCAGTTTAACATCGCAGGCAGTACCCTTGGTTATCGCAATCGTGCAGGTGCGCTTGAAAATTTGGGCTTAACCTACCTAAAAATCAACAACGTCAGTGCTGCCGAGGCAGCTTTTAATAAAGCGATGGAAGTTGAACGGGGTGCTGTCGTCGCCAAAATGGAGATGATTGATATTTTGATCAATAGACGTGAATCTCTAAAAGCCAAAGCTTATTTTGATGACTTAAAGGGTTTGTTGCAACTGCATGGACAGCCCATGCCGGCACGCTTGCTTTACCAAGGGATTCGCTTGGGTATTTTGCAAAATAATCGTCAAGAAATCCAGCAATTATCCAGTCAGCTGTTGTCGCAGTACCCGCTGTCTAATGAGGCAAAAAAACTAAAACAATGGCTAAATAACCCAACAGGAGCATTACAGTGAGTCATTCCACCAACGACAAACCGACCTCAAACACAGGCTTTGGCGGTAAATTAAGAAGCGCCAGAACCTCTCGTGGTTACTCACTAGACGCTGTGGCAGGCGAGCTAAATATCTTAAAGCGGCACGTACAAGCGATAGAAGAAGAGAATTTTGATGCTCTGCCACGGTTTGCCTTTGCTCGTGGGTTCGTGGTCAATTATGCAAGATTTTTGGGGCTGGATGCCGATGAATTTGTCAAAGAATTTGAAAACATCTACCCTGAGAGCAAACGCACCAAACGAATAGAAGACATTAAAGCCCCACTAGTGCCTATGGGCACCATTGAGCGGGGTCGTGGTGGCATGCGGTTTAATCCGTGGCTGATTGCAGGGGTGATTGCCCTTGTGGTGTTTGGTTTTGTGTTGTTAAAAATCATCTCAAATGCCACAGGCAAATCCGACGAGGTCAATCTGTCTGAACAAACTCAGGTGCTAAGCCCAAGCGAGCAGGCTCAAGGTGCAGCGATTGGTTCGGCGGGTTCGGCCCTAGATTTGGGCGTTGCAAGCACACAGCCTGTTACGGAGCAAGGGGTGGCAGGGCAAGGAGTCATTGACATTTGGTCAAAAGGCGATGTTAATATCAAAATCACCGACAAAAACGATAATGTACTCATGCAAGGCGTGCAGTCTCGTGGGGGCTATCAGCTCAAAGGAGAGACGCCTTTTACCATTGAGATTGATAATCCCGCTCAGGTGGATTTAAATTTCAATCAGCGTCCTATTCGTTTGGGTGAATACACCAAAGATGGCAAAGCCACCTTGACCTTACAATAATAAAGAGCATTATCCATGAACCACCACAGCCCCATCACACGCCGCCCCACTAAAAAAATCTACGTTGGCAATGTTGCCATCGGTGGTGATGCCCCCATCAGTGTACAGTCCATGACCAATACGGACACCTGTGATGTGGCGGCAACCGTGGCACAGATACAGCGCTGCGTGGACGCTGGGGCGGATTTGATGCGGGTATCTACGCCCACGATGGACAGCGTGGCAGCGTTTGCTAAGATTAAAAAACAGGTGAGTGTACCGCTGATTGCTGACATTCATTTTGATTATAAAATCGCCTTGGCGGTGGCGGACGCTGGGGCGGACTGTTTACGCATCAACCCCGGTAATATCGGCAATGATGCCAAAGTGCGAGAAGTGGTCGCTTGTGCCACACATCACAATGTGCCCATTCGTATCGGGGTCAATGCAGGCTCGCTAGAAAAAGACATTCAAAAAAAGTATGGCGAACCCACAGGGCAAGCCATGCTAGAATCCGCCCTTCGTCATATTGATATTTTAGAAAAACTCAATTTTCAAAATTATAAAATCTCGGTTAAAGCCAGCAATGTGTTTTTGACTCTTGATGCTTATCGGCTGATTTCTGCCCAGATTGATAATCCCTTGCATTTGGGCGTGACCGAAGCGGGGGTATATCGTACAGGGACGGTCAAATCGGCGATTGCTTTGGGAGGGCTTTTGCTTGATGGCATTGGCGACACCATGCGTATTTCACTTGCCGCTGAACCCGAAGAAGAGATTAAAATTGGCTTTGATATTTTAAAGTCGCTCGGCATTCGCTCCAACGGGGTCAATTTCATCGCCTGCCCTAGTTGCAGCCGTCAAGAGTTTGACGTGATAAAAGTGATGAACGAGTTAGAGGCACGCCTTGAAGACATTCGTGAGCCCATTGATTTGTCAGTGATTGGCTGTAAGGTCAATGGACCGGGCGAAGCCAAAGAAGCTGACATTGGCGTGGTGGGGGCAAATCCTAATAGTCTGGTTTATAAAAACGGCAACAAATCACACCTAATTGATACCAAAGCTTTGGTAGATGAAATTGAAGCGATGGTGCGTGAAAAAGCCAAAGCCTTGGCGGATAAACGGGCTAATGAGATTATTAGGGTGTAAGGGTAATTTGTGTTAAATATGAATGATAAAATCAGTTTTACACAATTAGCGATTTTAGCCATGAAAATGGTGAATCGCCCTATTGCACCATCAGAATTATGGCAATTTGTTATAGAACATGAGCTGTATAAACGTCTAAAAACGTTTGATGAAAATACGCAATCATTTTCAGGAAAAACACCCCATGCATCTTTTGCAAGGCATATTTATACAGACATACAGTATTTTGAAGTGGTGGAAAATACCAAACCCAAACAGTTTAAATTAAGAAATCATGATTATCATGATACAAAGATAGATGTTAATACGGTAGCGACAACTCATCAAAAAGAGCAGTCAAAACTGATCAATAAAACAAAAACAAAAATACAGTTTCATGAAAGAAAAATACATGATTTATTGGCGTATTTTTTAAAGCATCATGAGTATTTTGAAGCGTATTCAAAAACCGTTTTTCATGAAGAGAGTGTAAAAGGACGAAAAGGCGAAGATAAATGGTTGTATCCTGACATGGTGGCGGTAAACTTTGAATACGCCAATTATCAAGAGAATCATGTATTTCAATTTATCCATAAATTTGATATTTTACCCATCAAGATTTTTTCTTTTGAAATTAAAAAAGAATTAAACTTTGGTAATTATAAAGAGTATTTCTTTCAAGCAGTAAGTAATTCTAGCTGGGCAAATGAAGGGTATTTGGTAGCATTGCACATGGATGATGATGACCGATTTATAGAAGCCTTACAAAAGTTAAGTTTGAGTTTTAGCATTGGTGTCATTCATCTGATGGCGGATAATATTTTGCAAAGTCGTATTATCTCTCCTGCACGATATAAGGACAAGATGGATTATTCTGTCATTGATGAACTGGCAAGAAAAAATAAGAATTTTGCCAAGTTTTTAAAAACCGTGACTGATTTTGACATATTAAATACCAGTCGCTATTTAGATGAATTTGACAAAGTTTTATCTGATGATGAATTAAATGATTATTTGCAAGCCTTGCAACAAGATTAGGAGAGAAACATGGCAGAATTTACCCTATATGCCAATACAAGCTATTCACGCGCAGAGACAGCAATTTGGGCATTAAAGATGTGCGGGGCGGATTATGAAGTGGTTCGTCTTGAATGGGAAGAGACCAAAACACCTGAGTATCTGGCATTAAACCCACTGGGTAAAGTACCAACGCTCGTTCATAAAAATCAAGCCATCACTGAAACAGCAGCCATCATCACGTATTTGGCAGATTGTCATGGTGATAAAGGGTTGATTCCTGAGACTCATAGCGTGGAGCATGGTCTGTATTATTGTTGGCTCATGCGTGCCATTCATTTAGAGTATGCTGCACTAGATAAGATTCGTGGTATAAAAAACGCCCCCGAGCAAAGAGCTATGATTGGCTATGGTGATTTTGATGCGCTGCTTGACATGCTGCGTCAGCACCTGACAGGGCGTAACTACATTGTCGGCGAAGAGCTGACCGTACTTGACGGCTATTATTGTGGTCTCTTGAACTTTATGGCAGCAACCCAAGTGCTTAGCCTTGATCCTGTGCTGACAAATTATGCCAAGCATCATGGATTTGCCGTGTAGTCAATCGGATTTATTAAAATACTAAAAAGAGCAACCCATGAACAAAATCACCGCCATTCGTGGCTTTAATGATGTGTTACCGCTTGATACCTCAAAATGGCGACACGTGGAGCAAGTGTTAATCAATGTGCTTGATCGTTATGGATTTAGCCAAATCCGCTTGCCCATCGTAGAAGAAACGCAGCTGTTCGCTCGCGGTGTGGGCGAGGCGACCGACATTGTGGAAAAAGAGATGTTCGGTGTGGTGCATGGCGGTAATAAGGGCGATGAGAATGCTTCTTTTACCTTGCGACCTGAGGGCACAGCAGGGTGCGTACGGGCGATTGTGGAGCATAATCTGACTCGTGGCGATACACCAAAACTGTGGTACATGGGGGCGATGTTTCGCTACGAGCGTCCCCAAAAAGGGCGTTATCGTCAGTTTCACCAGTTGGGCGTGGAGAGTTTTGGCTCTGCCTTGCCTGATGCGGACGCCGAGCTGATTGCCATGACAGCGATGATGTGGCGTGAGCTGGGTATTGATGAACACGTCAAATTGCAGCTTAACACCCTAGGTGAGACCAGTGAACGCATGGCGTATAAAGAAGCACTGGTGGCGTATCTGACTGCTCATTTTGATGGGCTAGATGACGACAGTCAAAGACGGGTTACGACAAACCCCTTGCGAGTCTTGGACAGTAAAGATGAGCAGACGCAGGCGATTTTGCTTGGTGCACCTAGGCTATCTGACTTTTTGGGTGAAGAGAGTCGTCTGCACTTTGAGCAGGTACAAAACTATCTGCATACGCTGGACATTGACTTTGAAATCAATGACAAACTGGTGCGTGGCTTGGATTATTATAACAAAACCGTCTTTGAGTGGGTAACAGATAAGCTTGGCTCACAAGCGACCGTCTGTGGTGGCGGGCGTTATGATGGCTTGGTGGGGATTATTAAGGGCAAGCCTGAACAGTCTGAGCCCGCGGTGGGCTTTGCCATGGGGATTGAGCGTTTGATGCTGCTGATTGATGAGGTTGCACCCCTTGATGTGATGCCTGATTGTGATATTTTTGTGGTGGCAAGTCCTGAGGTGTATGCCAACGCGATTTTGTACGCCAACCAGTTGCGTGAAAATAAAGCGTTTAGTAAAATCAAAATGGCAAGTGCCCTAAGCCTAAAAGCCCAAATGAAAAAGGCGGATAAATCAGGAGCAAAATTTACCGTGATTATTGGGGCAGATGAAGTGGCAAATGGTGCGATATCAGTCAAAAATATGGCGACAGGCGAACAGTCGCAAGTGAGCTGGGATGACGTATTTTTTGATGTGACACCTGATGATAAATAAGCTGGCAAATAAAAAAGAGTAACTATGACAGATTTGGTAACCAATGACAAACAAGCCATGTCCGCCCTAAAACAGCATGGCAATAAAATTGTGTGGGCGATACTTGTGGTCCTTCTTGGCTATTTTGGTTGGGATTTTTATCAAAAAAATTATGCTAAGATAGACACGGTCGCCGCAGACAGCTACACGCTGATTAGCGAAAAAAATGAGGCGCTTGCCAATCAGACGGATAAAGCCGCTCTTGCCAAAGAACAAGAGGCGTTATTTGCTGACATTGACAAGCTCGTGGCAGAGCATGGCAAAACAGCTTATGCGTGGCAAGCACTCATGATAAAAGCACGCCATCAATCAGACAGCGGTCAGCACAGCGAAGCGGTAGCAACTTTGCAACAAGCAGAGGCGATTAATTTAGACGATGAAGGGTTGGCGGCACTCACCAAGCTAAGACTGGGACAGTCGCTGTTGGCATCAGGTAAGACAGATGAAGCATTGAGTATTGCCAATGGCGAGTTTCCTAAGGCATTTGAAAGCTCCAAGCAAGAATTGTTGGGCGACATTTATGTCCTAAAAAATGACATGGATAATGCCAAAAAAGCCTATCAGCTGGCATGGGATGGGCTGAGTCAAAGAGGCGAGAGTCGCTCACTGCTAAGTCTTAAAATGCAGTCACTTGGCATGACGCCAACACCCATTGCACCTAAATATCAAGTGGTGGCAACGCCAAATGGACAGACACATATACAGAGTGCAAGCAGTAATTCAGACGCCAC
>JBHCFR010000080.1:0-3732 GCA_041801945.1 Moraxella sp.
AAGACCAAACTAAAAGGACTAAGTCTAAGTACAGTACAGACACTTAGTCCTTAATCAAACCGCTTAATTTAAACCTAACCTTTAATCTTAACTTTGTCTAAGAATTGGGGGTCGGTTCAATGAATGGGTTTTTTATCCGCTTATCTTATCAGAAGGCATGTGTTGCTGGTTAGATTGCTATGCAATTGAGGATAAGCTAACCCTCTCTCGCTTGTGCTTTATACCGCCATTTTCCAGTCAAAAGGCATTTCATGATGACCACGAAGTGCCATCATCAGTGTCTGCTTCATGTGCTGTAAGACTTCGGGTGTGTAAGCAATGGCAGGATGTCCCCAAACAGGATTTGGCCAACGAACGTCATTTTGATAGCGTGCCACATGATGAAAATGCAGCTGTGGCACCTGATTGCCAAGAGCAGCAACATTCATCTTGTCAGCACCGAATATTTTTGCCATTTGGCTAGATACCCAGCTGGATTCACGCAGAAACTGCACTTGGTCAGCTTCTGACATCTCATAGATTTCTTTGATGTTGGACACTCGTGGCACCAATATCAGCCAAGGAAATTGACAATCATTCATAAGACGGACGGTGCACAAGGGCAAATCACCAACCAAAAAAGTATCTTTGGCAAGTGTTGGATGTAACTGAAACATGGTTTGAACCTTTTTTTAATTATAAGAATTTAACAGAGCATTGTAACATAACTTCCCATCAATTTTTAGGGATTTTGGCGAAATTTTGCAAATTTTACAAGAAGCAAGGCACGCCCTTGATGAAATGGATGAAATGTGAAATTTTGACCAATTTAAACTGGTCGTTACCTCATTTGTGTGTTAAACTAGATAGGAAAAACGCCAAAATTTGGCACGGTTCTAATTACTTAGGTTAAGGTGAAAAAATGGGCAAAAACGTTGTCGTCTTAGGTAGCCAATGGGGTGATGAAGGCAAAGGAAAAATCGTCGATTTATTGACTGAAAAAGCAACGGCGGTAGCACGCTATCAAGGCGGACACAATGCAGGGCATACACTGGTGGTCGGAGGCGAAAAGACGGTATTGCATCTTATTCCTTCTGGCATTTTGCGTGATGGCGTGACCTGTTTTATCGGCAACGGCGTGGTGCTTGCCCCTGATGCACTCTTAAAAGAGATGAAAGGCTTGATTGATAAAGGCGTGCCTGCGCGTGAGCGTCTGCGTATCTCTGCCGCTTGCCCTCTGATCATGCCTTATCACATCGCACTGGATCAAGCACGTGAACTAAAACGTGGCAGCAGCAAAATCGGCACGACAGGGCGTGGCATCGGTCCTGCCTATGAAGACAAAGTGGCTCGCCGTGCACTTAGAGTTTCTGACTTATTCCGTGCTGATTTGGCAGATAAACTAAACGGGATTTTGGAATACCATAATTTTGCCTTAACGAACTACTATCAAGCAGAGGCGATTGATTATGATGCCACCTTGGCATTATGTCAAACATGGGCGAGCCAAATCAAAGATTTGGTGGTGGATGTCACCGATGAGTTGGAGCAACGCCGTCAGGCTGGTGAGAACCTCATGTTTGAAGGAGCCCAAGGCACTTTGCTGGATATTGATCATGGGACTTATCCCTTTGTGACGAGCTCCAACACCACCGCAGGCGGAGTAGCGACAGGTACAGGACTGGGTCCTTTGTATTTTGATTATGTGCTTGGCATTACCAAAGCCTATACCACCCGGGTGGGCTCAGGGCCTTTTCCGACAGAGTTGTTTGATGAGGTTGGCGAGCATTTGGGCACAGTAGGACATGAGTTTGGTGCGACAACAGGACGTGCCAGACGCTGCGGTTGGTTTGATGCGGTGGCATTAAGACGAGCGGTGGTGTTAAACTCCATGAGTGGTATTTGTTTGACCAAACTTGATGTGTTAGATGGTCTTAATGAGATTAAAATCGCCATCAAATATGAGCTGCCAGAGGGCGAGATTAAGGGAGCGTATGATGCCGAGTACTATGCCAATGTGACCCCTGTCTATGAGACCTTGGCGGGATGGAGTGAATCCACGGTCGGCATTACCCGTTTTGAAGATCTGCCAGAGAATGCCAAACGCTACATCAAACGCATAGAAGAGCTCGTTGGCTGTTCTGTGGACATCATCTCCACAGGGGCGGACAGAGATGAAACGATTGTTTTAAGAGATCCGTTTGATGCTTGATTTGATGTTTGATTAGATGTTTGATGAGCTATTAAAACAACACAAAAAACCACTTAATCTGACTAGAATAAGTGGTTTTTTTGATGGGATTTTAGGGATGAATCATGCAGACTCTTACGCAGCTCTGCTATCTTCTAACATGTCCCACAACTCTCATAAGCCTTAGCATAATCTTGACTAAATTCATCAATGAGTATTTGTCTGATGATGGACTGCCTCACCTCCGACCACGCCTCCTCATAAGGCTTATACCCATACTCCTCTGCCCATTTCCCCATCGCCATAGAAACGATGTTCTCTTTACCATAAACAGAAAACAAATGTTCTATCGGTTCTCTAAGCTCAGACGGAATGCGATTCAAATCCGCCTGTCCCAAATCGGGCATGACAAAGTCCTCCTCATCCGCATAAACGCCATCGGGGGAAATAGGATACAAGCAAACACACTTGTATTCATCGGGCACCTCCTCGTGGCTTGTCCACCACCAAGCATCTAGGATAGGCACGTCTTTACGCCCATAATTGGGATTGGTGCAGGGGATATTGGGGGTCATGGGATTGCCTTAAAATATGCCATACTCTTCATAGGCTTCCATTGTGTTAGGGAGAGCGTGGGGTATTTTTTTAAATCCTCCCATACCCATAAAAATACACCCTCTTTCATTATTTGAGTTGTCTGTTTCCACAGGGGGGTAAAGGGGATTTTCGGCAGTGGGTTTGTAGTCTAGCCCAAAATACTCCCCATCACCATGAACACAAATAACATTGCTGTCTTTTGTTGTGTGTAATTTTCCATAAGCAGGGGCAAGGCGAATATAAATGGATTTGTTCTTATCGTCCACGACAAACGGTTCATAAAGAGTCTGACCTTTAACTTTATGTGTAAATTCAATCAGTTTTTTATCTTTATTAAAATTAATTTTTGTCTTTTTAGCAGAATTTAAGACTTTTGTCATGACTTCATTGGAACATAAATCTTTTTTATAATCCCTAAATTCTGATGTACAGCCATAAACTTTATAACCCTTAATGGTTTTAAAATCTTGGGCGACAGCAGGGTTACTTATTAATCCTAGGACAGACAAAGTCATAACGGCTAAACTGATTCTAGTGGCGTTGCTTTTCATTGATTACCTCCTTTACTCTCATGATATTGTTTGATTTTATCTAGCACTGCGTACACTCTCATGGTAGCATCATATTTGGCACTATTACCCCCACCATAGGCACTTTTGCAATTACTTGTTGAAATGGGACTTGTATTAGTTACTCTCATATCCCCATTTTTTCCGTTGATAGGCACACACAAAGAAGCCCATTCCCATGCTAGGTCTTGATGGATTGGGTTGGCTTTCCCGTGCATTCCTTTTGATACAACTTTACCTGTTCTGACAAATGTCGCTAAGGATTGTCTAACGGGAATGCTGTTATTATACCCAAGATAAAAAACCCTCACGATATAATCTTGATTTTCGGGAGTAAATGGTTGGTGCATTAAGTGTTTTAGTTTTGGTTTTTCCATAGCGGCCAATAGTGTTTCG